>SKYX01000299.1 GCA_007127655.1 Desulfonatronum sp. | reverse complement strand
GCCGCCGACCCGCCCATCCTTGACAGACCGGTCGCGAACAGCGAAGGAATACGTGTAATCTGATCAACAAGGAGAACCATCATGCTCAAAGTCAACGATCTGATGACCAAAAAGGTCTTTTCCCTTCAGGAGCACGACAACGTGCAGACCGCCCGCTCGATCATGAACCTGGGCCGCATCCGGCACATCCCCATCGTGGACCCGGAAGAACGCTTTGTCGGCCTGCTGACCCACCGGGATCTGCTGGCCGTGACCATTTCCAAGCTGGCCGACATCGAGGACGAGGTCCAGAACGAAATCGACGCATCCATTCCCATCCATGAAATCATGCGCCGGGACGTAACCACCATTTCCCCTGGCGTGGACCTGCGCGAAGCCGCGGAACTCCTGCTCCAGCACAAGTACGGCTGCCTGCCGGTGGTGGATAAAGAAAAGCTCGTGGGCATCTTGACGGAAGCGGACTTTCTCAAGCTGACCATCAGCCTGATGGATGCCCTGGACAAGATGGAGGCCTGAAGTGGGCAAAACGACCACGGCCACGCTCCTGGAGATGAAGCGCCAGGGCGAAAAGATCACCGTCTTGACGGCCTATGACTGGGCCACGGCCAAGCTGCTGGACGAAGCCGGGGTGGACGTCCTGTTGGTGGGCGACTCCCTGGGCATGGTCATGCTCGGCCTGGAGAACACCCTGTCCGTGACCATGGAGGACATGCTCCACCACTGCCGGGCCGTGGCCCGGGGAGCGCAACGGGCACTGCTGGTGGGCGACATGCCCTTCATGAGCTACCAGGTTTCGCCGGAACAGGCCCTGGTCAACGCTGGACGTTTTTTACAAGAAGCCGGGATGCATGCGGTCAAGGTGGAGGGTGGACGGGAAATCCTGCCCGCCGTGCGCAAGATGACCCAGAACGGCATCCCTGTCCTGGGCCACGTCGGCCTGACGCCCCAACACGTTCACCAACTCGGCGGATTCAAGGTCCAGGGCCGGACCGACGCCACGGCCCAGCGCATCCGGGAAGACGCTGTTGCCCTGGAGGAAGCCGGGGCCTTCGGCCTGGTCCTGGAATGCGTCCCAGCCCCCCTGGCCCGGACCATCTCCGACCAACTGGCCATCCCGACCATCGGCATCGGCGCCGGACCGGACTGCGACGGCCAGGTCCTGGTCTTCCACGACGTCGTCGGCCTCTACGACCGCTTCACCCCGAAATTCGTGAAAAAATATGCTCAGGTCGGCACCGTGATGCGTGACGCGGTGCGAGAGTACGTTCAAGAGGTCAAGGCCGGGACGTTTCCGGGGGAGGAGCATGTTTTCAAGTAAAAAAAGGGCTCCGAAGGTAAGGATGGTTCAGTTCTGATTGGAACATTGGCATCTTCTTCCAGATGATCTTTGGCATAATCGCGCCTTGTAGGGGCAGGTCTTGCGCCTGCCCTTCGCTCATATCAACATGGCGGCACGGTTGATCGTTTGTTCGTCGTTGCTCCTCGTTGCCTCGCCCACCTAGGGCGGCCGCGAGGGCCGCCCCTACATTTGCGGCGAATTTTCACGGCAACAAAATGTGTCAACCAATTTTCCCGACAAGATGAACCATACCCGAGGGTAACTGTTCAAAAGGCTGGGCATTGCCTGAAAGCCACATTGCCTCTGGATTCCCGCCTGCGCGGGAATGACTGGCAATGGCAAGCTATACCAAGCTCGTCATACTTGCCACTATGTTCGACCAGTAACCTTCAGCAGCTACTCCGGCTGCACCGGAAACCCGTTCAGCGGTCCCAGGCTGAAGCGGTCCCTGGGGACAACCGGTTCGGAGAGCATGTAGGCGGCGATCAGTTCGGCGGTGGCCTGGAGGGAGTCGAAGTGGGTGCGTTCGTAGCCGTGGGTGCCGTCCACGCCGAAGCAGACCAGGGCCGTGCGCAGGTCGTTGCCCGCTTCCACGGCCGAGGCCGAATCGCTGCGATAGTACCGAAACACGTCCCGGCGGTGCAGAATCTGGTGCTTGCGACACAATTCCAAAAGGCGATGGGTCAAGTGGTAGTCGAAGGGCCCGCTGGAATCCATCAGGGCCACGCTGACCCCGCGTTCGCAGAGATTGTGCCCACCGTGCAGCGGGGCCGTGTCGATGCTGACCATCTCGGCCACGTCGCCGTGCAGGGCCACGGAAGCTCCGGTCCCCACCTCCTCGGCAATGGTGAACAGCAGGTGACAGTCCAGGGGCGGCTGAATATCGTTCTCCAACAAGGCCTTGGCCACGGCGAACAGAATCGCCACCCCGGCCTTGTTGTCCAGGTGCCGGGAATTCACGTATCCGCTGGGACGAACCTCGCAGAGCGGGTCCACGGCCACCCAGTCGCCGATATGGATGCCCAGCCCGACCAATTCGTTCACGTTGAGCGACGGCTCGTCCACACGAACTTCCACGTTGTCCCAGTTCACGGGCTGGGTGTCGATCTCGTTCCCGTAGACATGCCCGGAGGCCTTCAACGGCAGGATGGTTCCCCGCAGGGAACCGGCGTCCGTGAAAATGGTCACCCGCGCCCCCTCGGCGAAGCGGCTGGACCACGTTCCGATGGGCGCGATGCCGAGCCGGCCATTGGGCTTGAGTTCCCGGACCATGGCCCCGATGGTGTCCAGGTGCGCCACCAGCGCCCTGTCCGGATTGCTGGCCTTGCCCTTGAGATCGGCCCGGATGGCTCCGCGTCGGGTCAGCTCAAAGGGAATGCCCAGCCGGGTCAACTCCTCACCGGCAAAATGAACGATCCGGTCCGTGTATCCGGTGGGGCTGGGGATCTCCAGAAGTTCCAGAAGCATTTGCTTCAGATATGCCATATCTATTGACACGTTGGTCATAATCTACTCCGTACTTGAACAGCCTTATCCAGCCAAATCAGCATTGGATGTGGCTCTTTCAGAATTACCGTGAATCAATGACGCAGGCACCTTGCCTGCGCGGACAGGCAGGATGCCTGTCCCTCTATAGGGATCAGCCTCGGCTCGCTGTCTGGGGAAAGAGCAGGTCCACGTACCGCTCCGCAGTTGGCTGGGGTTCATGGTTGGCCAGGCCGGGGCGCTCATTGGCCTCAATGATCACGTACTCCGGACCGCCGACGTCGGGCACGAGAAAATCGAAGCCAACCACCGGAATGTTCAGCACCCGGGCCCCCTGTTCAGCGGCCCGGATGACCTCGGGATGAACGCGGTCCGTGACGTCATGGATCGTTCCCCCGGTGTGCAGGTTGGCGGTCTTGCGCACCATCAGCACTTCCTCGGCGGGCAACACATCACTTAATTTCCAGCCGTTTCGGGACACGCAGCGCTCGGTTTCCTCGTCCAGGGGAATCCGGCTCTCTCCGCCCGTGGCCGCTGCCCGACGACGGCTCTGCTTTTCGATCAGTTCCTGCACCGTATGCCTGCCCGTACCCACCACCTGGGCCGGCCGCCGCACCGCCGCGGCCACGAAGGCAAAGTCGATGACGATCACCCGCAAATCCTCCCCGTCAACAAAGGACTCCAGCATGACCCGATCGCTGACCGCCTGGGCCTGACGGACAGCCGCGGCCAGTTCCCCGCCATCCCGGACGTCCACGCTGATTCCCCGGCCCTGCTCGCCCCGGGCTGGTTTGACCACCACGCGCTGGTGGTGCTCCAGAAACGCCAGGTTCTCGGCTTCCCCCCCGGCCTGCGCCTGCTCGGGCACCCGGAGCCCGGCCCGGCGCAGCAGGCGCAGGGTCAGGCTCTTGTCGTCGCAGCGACAGAACGCGACGGCGCTGGTCAACTCGCTCAGGGACTCCCAGCAGGCAATGCTCCGCCCGCCGAAGGAAAGCTGGAAGTGCCCGCTGGCCTCGTCCACGACCTCCACGGCAATGCCCCGCCGCCGGGCCTCCTTGATGATGATCATGGCGTACGGATTCAGCTTGGCCTGAGGTTCCTCGCCCACGAAGAGCGGTTCGTTGATGGCGTTCTTGTGCTTGACGCTGAAGACCGGAACCCGGGAGAAGCCCAGCTTTTCATACAAGGCGATGGCCTGGGTGTTATCGTGCATCACGGACAGATCCAGGTAGGACCGCCCCCGAGCCTGAAAATACTCCACCACATAGCGCACCAGGGCCTCGCCCACTCCGGGCAGCCGACACTGCGGCTCCACGGCCAGGCACCACAAACTGGTTCCATTTTCCGGATCATTGAAAGCCCGTTTGTGGTCGATGGCCGTGACCGTGCCCACAATCTGCTGGGTGGCCATATCCTCGGCCACCAGCGGGACCATGGACCGGGAATGACGGTGGTTCCAAAGAAAGTCCTCCCTGGAAACCACCATGCCCCTGCCGGCGTAAATGGTGTTGATCTGGCGGCAGTCTTCCCGGGTCTGCGCTCGACGGATCACGATCCGCTTGCTCATGGCCGGGTCCGGCTGATAGCGGTCCAGCCAGAGCCTGAAGGTATGGGACGGGTCCATGAACAGTTCCTGGGGGGCCATGGCCAGCACGACGTGCGGATCGCGCAGATAAATGGCAATATCCCGCCGCCCCGGAGACTCGTCGCAAATGGTGCGCACCAGCTTGCGCTGGTCCGAGAACGTATGGGCAAAGATCAACCGGCCCCATCCGCACTCCAGGATCACGTCCGCGGGCAGTTTGAGGTTGGGCAGCATGTCCGCCCGTTTCCAGTTGCGCAGCGACGGCAGATTGTCGCGGTCGAAGCGATGCTCGCCGCGGTGTTTCGTCTGACCCATGTCACGCCCCTCCTCGCTGTTCGTTGAAAAATCCCCAATTGCTGCGTCGCGGCAGAAAGCTCAAACTCTCACGTATGAACAAATACGCTTCGAGTTTGAGCTTTCTTTGCTCCTTGCACTTGAGGTTTTTGAACGAACAGCACAATACGGATCTTACAGAAATCAACTTAAAGCCCATGTTCCTGCATCCACAATTCCAGCACGGCCACCTGCCAGAGCTTGGAGCCGCCCAGCGGCGTGATGTGTTCTTCCGGAGCGCGGAGCAGCTCATCCAGGTAATCCCGGCGGATGAGGCCCCGCTGGCGGGCCGCGGGCTGGTCCAGCACCTCGGTTACGAAGTCCAAAAATGGGCCGCGAAGATACTTCAACGCCGGGACCGGAAAGTAGCCTTTGGGCCGGTCGATCACCTCATGCGGGATTACGGACCGGGCCGCTTCCTTGAGGATGTACTTGCCCCCGTCACGGACCTTCAATTCCGCGGGAATCCGGGCGGCCAGTTCCACCAGCTCATGATCCAGAAACGGCACACGGGCTTCCAGGCCCCAGGCCATGGTCATGTTGTCCACCCGTTTCACCGGATCGTCCACGAGCATGGTCAGGGCGTCCATGCGCAGGGCCTTGTCAATGGCCCGGTCCGCCCCCGGTGCGGCGAACCCGGCGCGGATGAAGTCCAGGCTATGGTCCTCCCCGCCCCAGCGCGCCTCAGCCAGCCGGGCATAGTCCGCCTGGTCCCGATCACGGAACAAGCGGGCGTAGTCGGCCACCGCATCACGGCTGTCCATCAGGGGCGGATACCAGTGATACCCGGCAAAGACCTCGTCCGCACCCTGACCACTCTGAACCACGGTGACGTGCTTGGCCACCTCCCGGGACAGCAGGTAGAAGCCGATGTTGTCATGGCTGACCATGGGCTCGGACATGGCCCGCACGCAGTCCCGCAGATTACCCAGAGCCTCGGCCGAGGAGATGGAAATCTTGTGATGCACCGTGCCGAAACGTTTGGCCACGATGTCCGAGTACCGGAATTCGTCGCCAGCCTCGTCGTCCACGGCCTCGAAGCCAATAGAAAACGTGTTCAAGTCACGGGCTCCGGCCTCAGCCAGCAGACCCACCACCAGACTGGAGTCCAAGCCGCCGGAGAGCAGCACGCCCACGGGCACGTCGGCCACCATCCGCCGGTCCACCGCGACGCGCAACGCTGCCAGCACATCATCCCGCCACTCGGCCTCGCTCTTGTCCGGCTCCAGGCAATTGAACTCCGGGCTCCAGTAGGTCCGTTGCCGGCGCATCCCGTCCACTTCAACGCGCAGCAGCGTGGCCGGAGGCAATTTGCGCACGCCTTGCAACAGGGTGTGCGGGGCCGGGACCACGGCATGAAAAGAGAAATAGTAATTCAGGGCCACGGGATCCAATTCCTTGCCAATCCTGCCCGTGGCCAGCAGAGCGGGCAGACTGGAAGCGAACAGCAACCCACCCTGGACCTCGGCGAGGTACAGGGGTTTGATCCCCAGCCGGTCCCGACCCAGCAGGACCGCACCGGAATCCCGCTCCCAGACCGCGAAGGCGAACATGCCCATGAACCGTTGGACGCACTCATCGCCCCAGGCATGGTAGGCCTTCAACAGCACCTCCGTGTCCCCGGAGGAAAAGAAGCGATAGCCTTTCCCCTCCAGTTCCCGGCGCAGCTCCTTGTAGTTGTAGATGATCCCGTTGAACACGCAGGCCAGCCCCAGTTCCGGGTCGATCATGGGCTGGTGGGAGGCGTCGCTGAGATCAATGATCTTCAGCCGCCGGTGCCCCAGGGACACCCCTTTCTGCACGAATATGCCGCACCCGTCCGGACCGCGACCGGACATCACGTCGGCCATGGCCTGAACGTTCACCGCCGTGGCCTGGCTTCCATCAAACCGCAATTCTCCGCAAATACCGCACATATCGAATCAACTCTCCTTCAGAATGCTTCGCGCCCGCCCCTCCAAAAAAATGCGTCCCAAGCGTGGCTGTTGCCGGGAGCTGGCTTCCGATCTCCGCTGGAAACGGGCCGAAAAGCGGCGAGCACCATGAATCAAAGTGGCAAAACTACCATGAAGCATACGGAAACATCCAGGCGAGGTCAAAATGGACATCACTGCCACGTTTTCACGCCTGGGCCTGGTCTTTAGCTGGCAAGACAACTGGAAGCAGGACAATTTTGTTCTCACGCAACCATTTGAAAAATATGAGGCTGGTTGACCCTGTTTGGGACGGATCGATTGTCTGACTGAACCAGGAATCGTTCATCAAGGCGTTGCCCAGCGCAAAG
>SKYX01000259.1 GCA_007127655.1 Desulfonatronum sp. | reverse complement strand
GGTGATGGAGTTTCGAGCCGTTCCAAACAGGGTAAACCAGCCGCCTTTGCAGGAAAAATTTGGTGAGAACAAAATTGCCCTGTCCTGAAAACGCCTCGTCTTGACCTTGAATCAGGGTTGCTTTAGGTTGACAACCATGAACTGGGACTGGGATAAACTCCAAGACAAACGGAAAAGGAACGGCCCCCCCGGGGCTCCGGATCTCGCGCAACTCAACGAGCAGTTGAACAAGCTGAAAAACATCAAGCTGCCTGGCGGCGGCAAGATCGTTTTTCTGGTGATCCTTCTGCTGTGGCTTGCCTCCGGGATCTACATCGTCAATCCCGACGAACTCGGCGTCGTCCAACGTTTCGGCGCTTTCCACCGTATAACCAATCCAGGGCCGCATTTCCGCATTCCGTACCCTTTTGAGTCCGTTGAGACTCCCAAGGTGACGCAGGTTCGCCGGTTTGAAATCGGCTACCGGACCATTCAGCAGACAACGGTCGAGGGCGCACAGCCGCAATACCGGGTCGTCCCGGAAGAGTCGCACATGCTCACCGGGGATGAAAACATCGTGGATGTTCAATTTATCGTTCAGTATCAGCTCAACGATCCGGTCAAATACTTGTTCAACATCCAGATGCCCGACGCCTCGGTGAAAAGCGCCGTCGAAGCGGCCATGCGCGAGGTCATCGGCTACAACATGCTGGACGCGGCCCTGACAGACGGCAGGCTGGCCATTCAGGATGAAACCCGGGCATTGTTGCAAACCATCATGGACCGCTACGAGTCCGGCATTCAAATTCTCGCCGTCCAGTTGCAGGATGTCCAACCGCCGGAGCCGGTCATCGACTCCTTCCGCGACGTGGTCCGCGCCCGAGAAGACGCCGTGCGCATTCAGAATCAAGCCGAGGCCTACCGCAACGACATCGTCCCCCGGGCCCGCGGTGAAGCCGCCGTGATCATCAACCAGGCCGAAGCCCACAAGGATTCCGTGGTTCGGCGAGCAGAGGGTGAAGCCCACCGTTTCCTGTCCATGCTCGCAGAATACAATCAAGCTCCGGACGTGACCAGGACCAGGCTGTACCTGGAAACCATGGAGGAGGTTTTGAGCAATCCGGAACTGATGAAAACCTTCATCTCGGACAGCGCGTTGAGCCAAGTCTTGCCGTATCTGCCCCTCAGCCACATCACGCCCAAGGCGCAACACCCCGAGGCTCCGGAAGCCGCGCAACAGTCCAGGCAACCGGCCTCGAACGCCGCGACATCCGTAAGGGGAGGTCAAGCACGATGAAAACTCCTAAATTGACTCTCCCCGTGGTCCTGGTAGCCCTGGCCGTCGTCTTTCTGGTAGCCACACAGAGTGCATATATCGTTGACGAAAGAGAACGCGGCATCGTTCTTCAGCTCGGAAAACCCGTTGGAGTCGTCAAGGGCCCCGGTCTGCATTTCAAGTTGCCTTTCGTTCAGAACGTCCTGTTCTTCGACGCCCGCATCCTGGACTACGATTCCCGTCCAGCGGAAATCCTGACCAGGGACAAAAAGAACATGATGGTGGACAATTACACCAAGTGGCGGATCATCGACCCCTTGCGCTTCTACACCACCCTGCGCACCTTGCCCATGGGCCAAGCCCGACTGGACGACATCGTCTACGCCGAACTTCGTGTCCTGCTTGGCCAGCACACCATGACCGAAGTGATCACCACCAAGCGCTCCCAGATCATGGAAGAGCTGACCTTGAAAAGCAACGAACTTGTCCGGGAATTCGGCATCGAGGTCGTCGACGTGCGGATCAAGCGCACCGACCTGCCGGCGGAAACCCAGCGGGCAGTGTTCAACCGGATGATCGCCGAACGCGAACGAGAGGCCAAGACATATCGCGCCGAGGGCGAGGAAACCGCGGCCAACATCCGCTCCCTGGCTGACAGGGAACGGGTCATTCTCATCGCCCAGGCCAACCGTTCCTCCCAGGAGCTTCGCGGTGAAGGCGACGCCCAAGCCATCAAGATTTTCGGGGAAGCCCTGAATCAAGCTCCCGATTTCTACGAGTACCTGCGAACCCTGGAAGCCTATAAAAAGACCATTGGTGAAAATACCCAGGTCATCCTGACGCCTTCCAGTCCGTTTTTACGGCTGTTACAGGAAAACTGATCGGCTTCGGCCCGAAATCGAGCGATCAAAATATCCAAACAAAAAGAGCGGGACCCGGGTCCCGCTCTTTTTGTTTGCGCACATGTTCCATCAACCTATTTGCAAAAACGGCTCACCATCCCCTTCCACAGGCCACCACTGATCACCGCACCTCTTTTAAAAATAAACGCAATGCCCATGAATCATAAAAAACTCTGCATCGTCATGGTCGGCCTTCCGGCCCGTGGCAAGTCCACCATCGCCTGCCGACTCCGGGAGAGTCTGGAAGCGGATAACTTCAAGGTTGCGATCTTCAACAACGGAGAGGTCCGCCGAAGGATGCTCCCCGAGAATACGGCTTCCGCCGATTTCTTCAGCCCGGACAATCTGGAAGGCGTCCGTTTGCGGGAATGGATCGCGCGCCAAAATTTGCAGTCCGCCAGACAATTCCTCGACGAGGGAGGAGATATCACCATTCTTGACGCCACGAATATCAGTCGGGAACGACGAGACACTCTCCGCCGGGGCATGGAGCAAGTCCCTGTGTTGTTCATCGAGTGCGTCAACGACGACGAGGAATTGCTGAGCACCAGTATCACTCACAAGACAAAAATATCTGAATTCGGACACATGACCTTGCCCGAGGCGATCAAGAGCTTCACGGATCGCATCCAGTTCTACGCCAACCGGTATGAGCCCTTGGATAGAGAGAGCAACTACGTGGTGCTCCACTCGCTACAAAACAAGGTGGTCCGGGAAAAGACCACCGACAACATTCCGCACTATCCCCGCATCCGGGACATCCTGGTCTCGGACATGATCCAAAATCTCTACCTGATCCGGCACGGTGAAACCTATTTTAACCAGGAGCGACGCATCGGAGGAGACTCGCCACTCACCCAAAAGGGTTTGTACCAAGCCGGATTGTTGGGCGAGCATTTCAGGACGACTCAGATTCCGTTTATTTTTACAAGCTCGAAACGCAGAACGATCCAGATGGCCCAGCCGATCATTGCCGCCCAGGCGGAATGCACCCACGTCGCCCTGCGAGAATTCGACGAAATCCGCTCCGGAACCTGCGATTCTCTGACCTATGACGAGATTCGAGAGTGCTATCCGGAAATCCACGTCGCCCGGAGCATGGACAAATATCACTATATTTACCCCGGCGGAGAAGGCTATGTCACCTTGCAATCCAGAATCCAGCTCGGCATCAAAAAAGCCTTGTACCTCAGCGGCAGGGCGGAGCATATCGTGATCATCGGCCATCAGGCCGTGAACCGCATGATCCTCTCGTACTTCCTCTATCGCCGCCTGGAAGACGTACCATACATCTTCATCCCCCAGGACAGATACTTCCACATTGTCTCCACGCAGACAAAGAAGCTCTTCGAGCTGAAACGGTTTTAGGCGGTTTCCGGATTTCTCCGGAAACCGCCCCCTCACCCCGGCCCTCTCCCATGGGGAGAGGGAGCAGAAAATTACACGAGTGACAACTAAGGGATGTGGCTATTCCTGAAGTACCGTTTGTGAATTGGGTGGTGCAGGCATCTTGCCTGCACGGACAGGCAAGATGCCTGTCCCACCATTTTGACATGCCTCTTGCCCACTCTCGCGGAGCATACAGCGCGGGCGGGACAAAAACGGTATATGAAGATCAGTCAACTCCCTAACGACAGAGTTATCGAGACCAGAGGAGTCCGTCAGGGCAAATATCGCTCCACCGGAGCCAGGGCGTCGGTCAATACGGGGATGTCGCGGGGGATGGGGTGGAGCCAGCGATGGGCAAGTTTGGCGGTCAGCGTGGAATGGGTTTGCTCTGAACCCACATCAAGCAACGGGCTGTTTCCTGCGATCAGGACGATATTCTGAACCCGCTCGGGGTCGGCGGGATCGGCCACCAGGAACGTCTCAACCTGGGGGAACACGGCGTCCATGGTCGCCAGCAGGGCCCGCAACATCCGCCCTTCCAGTCCGGACACGGCGGAGATCAGGTTGACCACGACCACTCCGCGGTCGGCCAGGTTGGCGGAAATGCGTTCCATGGCCTCACGAGTGGTCAGCTGGAAGGGGACGGAATAATGGGAACTGAAGGCATCCAGGATGATCACGTCGTAGGCCGCATGGGTCTGATTCAGAAAGCGACGGGCGTCCTGGTGATGGATTTCGATTCGCTGTCCCGTCGTGCCATCTGGATCAAACCCAAAATGATTCCGGGCCAGCTTCGTGAAGATCGGGTCGATCTCCACCACGTCCAGTTCCAGGTCCGTCCGGGTTCGCATCAGGTGCTTGGGAAACGAGTATCCGCCCCCGCCGACCATCAGTACCCGTTGATGATCAGGAACGTATAGCTCGGCAAGCCGGAAGAAACGCGTATACGGGAGGGCCAGCTCCACGGGATCATCCAGGTACATGGCGGACTGAAGCCAACCCGGCCCAGTGGACATGATCCGCATCCGCCGTCCCGAGCTTTCCTCTTCGGCCTCGGCCACGATGATCCGGTTGTATGCCGTGTCCATGTCGTAGTAGCCCTGGGCCGCCAAGGCCTGGCGATATTGGGCGTGCAAGAATCCGCCCACGACCAACAAGGCCAGAAACGCGCTTTTCACCACTATACCGGAGCGTGGGGACAAGGCCATGGCCAGTAGAGCCATGACCGCGCCCAAGACCAGCAAAATTGGCAGACTGCCGAAAAAAGACAAAAGTACGAATCCGGCCAGAAACGTCCCCACGATGCTGCCGATGGTGGAGAGAGCGTACATCCGACCGACCACAGCCCCGGAATGCTCCAGGGAGGCCAGTTTCATCTTCACGGCATAGGGAGCGATCATCCCCAACAGGATGCTGGCCGGACCGAAAAGGCTCACGGTGGCCAGAAGCACCCCGAGATGCAGGCCAGGAACATGACCCTGAATCAGGCGCAAAACCGGGGCCTGAAGCACCGCCGTCAAAGCAATCAAAACCCCGGCCCAAAAGACGATCCAGGCCAGACCGGACCGCGTCGGCCCTTGATCCGCCAGCCGACCACCCCACCAGTAGCCGATGCTCAACGCAGCCAAAACCACGCCGATCAGCCCGGTCCAGACCACCAGGGACGTACCCAAAAACGGGGCCATGAGCCGCGAGCCGGTCAGCTCCAGGATCATCACCACGGCCCCACAGAGAAAGACGGTCAGTTCCAGCATAACGATTGTATTCCCAATGCAAAGGCTATTTGCCGAAAGGACATTTGGGAAAAGAACACGTTCGGCACTGCATGCACAGCGCACCGGCCCCCATCCGGGCCAACTCGCCCCGACTGACACTTCTCCCGGCCAAAAGCCTGGGCAGGAACAGATCCAGGCTGGTGGTCTTGAAAAACAGCGCGCAGGCGGGAATCCCCAGGACCTGGGCTGAGCCGATGCGCCCAAAAAGGGTCATGGTGCCGGGCAGGATGGGCGCCCCGTAGAGCAAATCTTCAGCTCCGGCTTCCAGGAGGGCCTGGCGGGTCACGTCGTCCGGATCCACGGACAATCCGGCCGTGGTGATCAGCAGGTCCGCGCCCAAACCCAGAAGCTCTCGAACCGCGATGACAATGGCCTCTTTGCTGTCCGGCACGATTCGGCTGGCCAGAACCTCGCTCCCCAAGGCCTGAACCTTGGAACCAACAATGGGCACGAATTTGTCCTCTACCAGTCCCTGAAACACTTCCGTACCCGTGACCAACACGCCGACCTTGGCCTTGCGTAGCGGCAGGATGGAAAAAAGCGGCCCCGGCCCCAGGACGCTCATGGCCCGCAAAAACAGATGCCGGGACAGATACAGCGGAATAGCCCTGGTCCCGGCCACGGTCATGCCCTGCTTGACCAGTACGGCGTCGTGCCGGGAGGCGCACATCACATCCGGAACCAGGTTGAAGGCTTCCAGTCGATCCCGTTCCACGTTGAGCAGCCCGTCCCGAGCGGCCAGCAGGTCCACTTTGCCTTCCCGGGGAGGCAAACGCAGTTCCACTCCTTCCCCGGCCATGGCTCGAGCAAAAGCCTCGGCGGCCTCGTTCTCGTGCACCCAATCCGCCCCTTCGCCGGATTCCGCCTCTGATTCCTGGACATAGACCCGCATCCGGCCCATTTGCTGCAACCGACAGATATCGCCCACGTTGATCTCCTGACCTTTAACGAACACTGCGTCCTTGGTCTTGCCGGGCTCGATCCGGGTCATGTCGTGCAAGGCCTTGCGGCCCACGGCCTGGTCCACGGGCACGGCCTGGGGCACGGGTGCCATCGAGGCGGCCATATTCTCCACATAGGGGGCTTCTCCCTGGCAGGCCCGGCAAATCCGGCCGTCCAGCTGCGGATAGGCTTCACTGCAGACCGGACAGACCACGATGCCGCCCCGCCCTTTGCGCTGCAACAGATGCGGTGCCACTTGAATCGTCTCCAGACTGCACACGCTCGCGCCGGCGGACTTGATCTCCGCGAACAGGGCCGTGCTGTCCTGCTCCTTTTTGGGCAGAAGCTTCAGGTACCAGGTCCGGATGGCCGGCCAGTCGGCGACTTTTTCCGGGTCCAGGTAGATTCGGATGCCACTCCCGGAATACTTGTCGTATAAGGTCAGGGCGTATCGCCCCAGGTTGATCACCCGCAGCCAGCCGTTGCCGATGGTACAGGGCGTGAGCAGCTGCACGGCGTCCGGCAGACAGTGCGTGGTTTCGGAGATGGCGTCGAAAAGTGTACCCTGGGGCAGATGCTTCCGAGCCTCCTCGACCATGAAGCCCCCGAGCACCAGCCCCGGCGCGGCGGACCCGTGAAAATCACGCACCTGCAAGACAAAATCGTCGAACGATCGAGAACCAACGTACACGGCTTGGCCTTCTGAGGTCTCCTTTCCGATCTCTTCAGTGGTCATGAATGCTCCTTGTCAGCGGAATCTCTTGTCGTTGAAACGGAACCGG
>SKYX01000200.1 GCA_007127655.1 Desulfonatronum sp. | reverse complement strand
GATCTGGTTGGTGGACAGTTCCTTTTGCCCCGGCGTTCTCTGCCCCGAGGTGATGATCACGTTGTCACCGGGCTGGAACTACGGAAAGTACTGCACAAAATGGGTGGACCGGGTCATGTGGCTTTCCAGCTCAGGCTTCACCAGACGGGGGTGGACCCCCCAGACGAAATTCAGGGCCCGCAAAACCCGGTCGTCGGTGGTCAGGGCGTAGATGGGCCGGGCCGGTCGGCGACTGGAAACCAGCCTGGCGGTGGTGCCCGAGGTGGAATGGCAGACCAGAGCCTTGCTCTCGGCGTTGTCCGCCAGCAGACAGGCGGCATAGGCCAAGTATTTGCCGGGATTTTTTTCTTTCCTGGGGAAGTACGGCTCGCCCAACCGCTCCAGATAATAGGCTTCCGCATCCCTGGCGATGTCATGCATGTAGCGCACTGCCTCCACTGGATTGTTGCCCACAGCGGTCTCCTCGGACAGCATCACGCAGTCCGCGCCGTCCAGAATGGCGTTGGCCACGTCCGTGCACTCGGCCCGGGTGGGAATGGGGTTCGTGACCATGGACAAGAGCATCTGGGTGGCGACAATGGCCGGTTTCTGGGCATGGCGGCAGGCCCGGAGGATTTTTTTCTGGATGATCGGCAGGGCCGAAAGCGGGCATTCCAGGCCGAGGTCGCCCCGGGCGACCATTACTCCGTCGGCCAGGGCCAGGATGGAATCCAGGTTGTCCACGGCGTTCTGCCGCTCCAGCTTGGCGATCACTGGAATCCACGCACCCTGTTCGCGGATCACTTGCTGCAGGTCGGCTACATCCGAGGCTTCCTGGACAAAGGACAGGGCCACGGCGTCGATGCCGATCTCCAGGGCTTCGCGGACATCCTTGCGGTCCTTGTCCGTCAGCGCCTTGATCGAAAGGCTCTTCCCGGGAAAGGAAATGCCCTTGTGCGAGGTCAGATAGCCCCCGTTCTGGGCCTCCAGCTCGAAAAGTTCGTTCTCCTGAATCACCCGGGAAACGCGAAACTGAAGCATGCCGTCGCTGAGGTTTACCGGCATGCCCACCTGGAGGCCTTGCAGCAGGGCCGGAATCTCCAGGCTGATAAAAGGCGCGGAACCAGGGCGCTTGAGCTCCAGAGGCCCCAAAAGAACGTGGCCTCCCTTGTTCACTTGCAGCGGCGAACCATCCACGTCGCCGATGCGCACCTTGGGGCCGCACAGATCAGCCATGGCGGTCAAGGGCAGTTCCAGTTCCCCCTCCAGGCGGCGGATCATCTCCATGGCCGGGACAAAAAACTTGGCGTCGGCATGGGAGAAGTTCAGCCGAAATATCCGGACCCCATGCTGAACCATGGCCTTCATCACGTCGTAGTTCAACGAAGCCGGGCCGAGGGTGGCGACAGTCTTGCAGTGCATTGCGGTTCTCCTTTGTGTGGATCAAACAAAAAAATGGACAGCGGAAACAGGACACAATTGATGTGGATCAGGCGTCCGCTCACCCTCCCTCCAGAACCAGCCACCAAGACCCTGCGATCAATGCCAGGGCCGCCAAAAGCAGGTGATTCTGGCGGGCTTCGCTGAGTTGACGCGGCCCCAAAAGCGAATAGCCGACCCCCATGGCAAAGCCCACCACGCAGCCCATCAGGTGCGCCCCGATATCGGTCTGCACATCGCTGCCCAGCATGGCCAACAGGCCGAAGGCCGCGCCGGCGGGGAGCAGCCAGGATCTGGTGCCGGAATATTCCGTGCCCTCCATGGGAAACACCCGGACCCCTCCCAGCAGGCCGACGGCGGCGAAAACCGCCGTGGAGGCCCCGATGGAGAGAAAGCCGGCCTGGTGCAGCCAGGCATTGAGCAGGTTCCCGCCGGCTCCGGCCAGCACGATCAGCAGCCAGGCCGCGCCCACGCCGACCCTCCGACAAAGCAGCGTGCCGAAGACCGCGATGCCCAGCATGTTCCCGGCCAAGTGGCGGGCATCCGCGTGCAGCGTCAACGCGGTCACCGTGCGCCAGTATTCGCCTTCGAGAATCCGGGCCGCGTGGGCCCCGGCTTCCATGATCATGGTTTCATGGGCCCCGTCGCGGGATGTGACCAGATGAAAGACCAGCAGGAGCAGGGCCGCCGCCGCTCCGGTCAGGGTTTGCGGCGGGGGGGGGAGGGATGGGGCAGGACGAGGACGGTGATCTTCCAGCAGGGGGTTTTCGAGATTGAATTGCTCGATTTCCGTCACGGCCTGGGAAACGTCCCGTTCCAGGACTTCCAGGGTCCATCCCCAGCCGGAGCGACGGAAACGGTAGGGGATTCCGGCCGCTGCCAGGACCAGGGCATACCGATCCGCCTGCTGTGAAGTCAGGTTGTCCCAAAGCGAGCGAGACTCGTCATGGGTGGTGAAGTCATTCACGCACGCAGATCCAGGACGGTTCCGGTCATGTCGTCCCAGGCGCGGACCATGGCCACGTTGGCTTCAAAGGCCCGCTCGTCCCGGATGGAATTGACCATTTCCGTAACCAGTTCGGTGTTGCTGCCCTCGGTCAGTCCCCAGACCGTGCTCAGCACCCCGTCCTCGTCCACGTTTCCTTCCAGAGCGGGCATAAGCGGACCGGGCGAGGTGTCTTGATCGATGCTCTGCGGCCGGACGCCGTAGCCGTCCGGCCCGGTTTCCAAGGTCAACCGCGAGGCCTTGAATTCCGGTGTGTTCATGTTGGCCACGTTGTTTGCCCCGATCTGGCGGGACAAGCCGATGGCGTGCATGGCCTGGATATTGGGGGATATGTTCATGTTCGGCTCCTTTTCCCGAAGGTCGGCGGTTCAGATTGCAATTTTGATTGTTCAGCCAGCTCTCACTTCTTCTGGGCAAGGGTCCGCTCGATCCGGGCGTAGGCGCTGTGGTTGTGGATGGATTCCTGGCTTTCCACCTCGACCCGGTACCACAAAAGCTGGTCCAGGCGTTCCAGGCCGCGGGAAACATTGCGGACCACGTCTTCCACAAAGCAGGGTTGTTCAAAAGCGTTGTCGATGATCCGCTTTTCGTCCTCGCGCTTGAGCAATGCGTAAACCGGCGAGGAGGCGGATTCCTGGGCCAGTTCGATCAGGTCTTCCAGCCAGATCAACCCCTTGTTCCGGGTCCGGATCCGGACCATGGCCCGCTGACTGTGGGCGCCCCGGTCACAAATGGCCAGGGAGCAAGGACAGACGGTCATCACCGGAACCTCCACTTCCAGGCCGAACAGCAAACGACCGTCCTGGTGTTCGCCGATCACCCGGCATTGGTAATCCATCCGGGACCGGCTGCCGCTGACCGGTGCGGAGCGTTCCAGAAAAAAAGGGAAATAAAAGCTGATCCAGGCCTTCCGAGCGTCCAGCCGGTTCTGGACGTCCCCCAGCAGGTGCTTCAAATTCGGATAGTCCAAAACACCGGACCAGGCCTGCAGGGCCTCCACGAACCGGCTCATGTGGGTGCCCTTGAAGCGGGCCGGCAAATCCACGCCCATTTCCACCTGGGCCACGGTGTGCTGCCGGCCCTGGGCCCGGTCCAAAACCGCGAGCGGAAAGTGGACGTGGCGGATGCCGACCCGGTCGATGTCCACGGGGACCGTGGCCGGGGCGTTTTGAACGTCGTCGAGCATGCGGCCTTGACGTTACTCCAGGTTCTTGCCGGTGGTGGTCAGGTTCAAGGTGCCGTGCTTGACCCCCTTGGTGGCAGTCAGTTTCGCGCCCAAGTCGCGCAGGCGCTCGCCGATGCCGCGCAGCACAAGAATTTCCATGCAGTTGTGGTGATCCAGGTGGACATGCTGCGAGGTCACGATGATGTCCAGGTAGTCGTGCTGCAGTTCGGTCAACTTCTGGGCCAGGTCGCTTTGATGGTGATCGTAAACCATGGTCAGGGTACCCGCGATTTCCCCATCCAGATCCTCCCACTCCTTTTGGACCAGCATGTTGCGGATCAGGTCGCGGATGGCCTCGGACCGGGTCTGGTAGGATCGTTCATCGCACAGCGCGTCAAATTTCTCCAGGAGATCGGAATCCAATGAAACCCCGAATCGAATCGTCTTACCCATGCTCCACCTCGTTTTTTTGTGCTTCCCAGATATTGATGTTCACCGTGTATCCTTCGGTCGGCACCGCCTTGCGCGTGGCCCGGCGCACCTCCCAGCCCGCTTCCCGCAACAACTCCCAGGCCCCGGAGGAGACGCTGCGCTCCGGTTCGGCCAGCCAAATGCGGCCGCCTGGGGCCAGGACATGTTCAAAAAGACGCAACAGGGGCTCTGCGAACCGCTTTTCATAAAAAATGTCCGCCCCCCAGATCAGGTCGAAACAACGCGGTTTGAGTCCGGGCCACCGCCAGTCCATCTGAACCCAGAGCGGGGGAAGAATCACCCGATTTTCCCTGGTGTTCGCCCGGGCATAGCGGAGGGCGTCCTGAATGTAGTCCAGTCCCACGACCCGTGCTCCGGCGTCCGCGGCCAGACAGGCGCTCAGCCCCAGACCGCAGCCCACGTCCAGACAGGCCTTCCCCTTAATCCGGTCCCGGCATTGATCCAGCCATTCCACCAGCAACAAGCTCGCCGGCCACAACTCCACCCAGTAAGGTATCCGCTCGTCCGGTCCGAAATCCGCATCGCCCATCCGCTGCCAGAGCGCTTCCAGATCCCCGGGGCGATAAACGGCCCAGGATCGCTGCGCGACATCGATCCGCAGACATTGCGCCGCGGAGACCAAGGCTGCGTGGCGCGTCGCGTCATCGTCTCGGGTTGGAAACGACGCGGCGTTCAGGGGGAGCAAGCTCTCTGCTCCGCGGGGGTCTCCACGTCGCGCACGACGTCTTCGCCCTTGTTGGAAAGAATGAACCCTTTCTCCTTCTTGCCGGAGGAGTCGCCGGACTGGATTTTCAAAATATACCCATGCAGATAAAGAAATTCCAGATCATCCGCCCGACAGGCCGCCTCGGCCTCCTTGCGCGGGAAGATGCCGCCGGACTTGCGCAACCGACAGAAATGATAGATGTCTCGAAGGATATCCACCTGATCCGGGGTCAAGCAGTGGCGTTCCGCGTGAAGCTGGATCGCGGCGTCCAAAGAGTCCAATCGGTACTTGGCCTCCAGCTTGCGCAAGGTCCACTCGCCCTTGCGCGTCAACTTGAACCCGCGCACCTCACCGCCGCAGGGCATCATCAAGGTTACGGCCTTGACGTAGTCGTTGTCTTGCAGGCCCCGCAACTCCTTTGGGTCGTAGATCAAGGCGTCCTTCAGCGGCAGACATCCCCCCTTGGCCCCGACCTTGGTCAGCACGTGGATATCCTTGAGCATGTAAAACTGATTTTCCGTTACCTGCATGAAACATCCTCAAGAAGTCGATTCACCACGAAAGCCCTGGGCAGATTTGCTCTAACTCATCCACTTATCTGAATCGGTATCGAAATCAATCGCGCTTTCAACGCTGATGAGAACAGATTTTTCCTGACAAAAGCCCCTTTCAGGGGTGCAATCTGATTTCCTTTTGCTTATCCTCAAAGCTTGGTATATATCTTCGGTGTCGGCTTCTGGCAATGGCCGTTGCGATCTTTTTTCATCAACATGTTGGTATAGTTCCAGAAAGGAGGAATATACGATGCCCGTACGCATAGGAATCAACGGTTTTGGACGCATCGGACGGTACGTGGTGCGGTTGTTGGCTGAAAACAAGGATCTGCAGTTGGCGGCGGTCAATGCCCGAGCGGACAACAAGGCCCTGGCTCACTTGTTAAAGTACGACTCCGTCCACGGGCGGTTCAACGGGGACCTGGAAGCCAACGACGACGGGTTCCTGATGAACGGAAAACAAGTCAAGGTTACCCGCCACGGGCCGGGGGAATGGGCCTGGAAAGACCAGGGCGTGGACATCGTCCTGGAAACCACCGGCAAGTTCACCGACCGGGAAAGCTGCCAAAAACATCTGCAGTGCGGGGCGAAAAAGGTGCTGATCAGCGCACCGGCCAAGGACCCGGATCTGACCGTGGTCATGGGGGTCAACGACAGCGCCTACGACCCCTTCAGCCACCACATCCTGTCCAATGCCTCCTGCACGACCAACTGCCTGGCCCCGACGATCAAGGTGATCAGCGACGCCTTCGGCTTTGATTACGGGATGATGACCACGGTCCACTCCTACACCATGAGCCAACGCATCCTGGACGGCTCGCACAAGGACCCGCGCCGCGGCCGGGCCGCCTGCATGTCCATGCTGCCCACCACCACCGGCGCGGCCCGGGCCGTGGCCGAAGTCCTGCCCGAAACCAAAGGCCGACTGGACGGGATGGCCATCCGCGTGCCCACGCCCAACGTCTCCATGGTCGACCTCGTGGCCCACACCACCAAGCCCACGGACAAGGACGCCCTCAACGCCGCCTTCCGCCAGGCCGCCGAAGGTCCGCTGAAAAACATCCTCGGCTACACCGAGGAACCTCTGGTTTCCGTGGACTACTACGGCAGCATCTTCGGCGGAGTCGTCGACGGCCCCTGCACCAGCGTGATGCGGGACAAGATGGTCAAGGTCATCGTCTGGTACGACAACGAGGCCGGATTCTGCAACCAACTGATGCGCCTGGCCGCCAAGGTGGCCAAGTCATTGGCATAAAAACGCAACTCACAACGGGGCGCTGCCCAAAGCGCCCCGTTTTTTCACCCGCTTCCTTTGAGTGCTCAACACCCCCCACAGAACTTATGCAACGATCAGCAGACTGACGACTCCATTCCTGAACAAACCCCAAAAAAATCTCACCCCTCCCACTCCTCATGCCCCACGGGCAGCTGATTCAACTGATCCCGTCGGTGTTTCCAGTTGGGAAGGAACCGGTCCATCAAGTCCGTGAAGCGCTCATTGTGGGTCGGTTCCATCAGGTGGGCCATCTCGTGCACGACGATGTATTCCAACAACTCCGGCGGTTTCTTGGCCAGTTCGGTGTTCAGGCGGATTGACCGGGCTGTATGGTTGCAGCTGCCCCATTTGGTTTTCATCCGTTGGACGTGAAGCCGGGAGACCCGCACCCCCATGACCGGCTCCCACTTGGCGATCAAGGGCAATGCCGTCTTCTTCAGCTGGTCCCGGTACCACTGATCCATGACCTCGCGTCTTTTGTCGATACCGGCCCCTGGGCGCACGGTCAGCAGCAGGCGTTGG
>SKYX01000119.1 GCA_007127655.1 Desulfonatronum sp. | reverse complement strand
TGAGCAGGATCAGCCGCTTGGCTTCCAGTGCCGCGGCCACGGCCCCGGCCACGGCGTCGGCGTTGATGTTGTAGGTTTCACCGTCGTCGTCCACGCCCACCGGGGCGATCACCGGAATGAAGCCTTCCTTTTCCAGGGTGCGGATCAGGCCGGTGCGGATGTCCGTGACCTCACCCACCTTGCCCAGGTCGATGATTTCCGGGGGCATGTCCTTGTGCGGGATAACCATCTCCATTTTCTGGGCGTTGATGATCCGCCCGTCCTTGCCGGAGAGCCCCACGGCCTTGCCGCCGTGCTGGTTGAGCAGATTGACGATCTCCTTGTTCACCTTGCCCACCAGAACCATTTCCACCACGTCCATGGTGGCCTCGTCCGTGATTCGCAGCCCTTCCCGGAACTGGCAGCAGATGCCCAATTGATCCAACATTTTGCCGATCTGCGGCCCGCCGCCATGCACGATCACCGGGTTGACCCCGATGTAGCGCAGCAGGACGATGTTCAAGGCGAACGCCCGCTTGAGCTGCTCGTCCTTCATGGCGTGCCCGCCGTACTTGATGACCACGGTCTGTCCGTAGAAATCCCGAATATACGGGAGCGCCTCGAGCAGGGTTTTCGCTTTGGCGACTTCGTGTTGCATGGAGTTGTACTCGCTCAATAAGGAAAAAAGGTACGATTATATGGATTTGGAAACTAGAGAGCAAGAAGTCGGGCAAGAGACAAGAAAAGAGCGTCCCATTGGCTGAAATTCAGAGATATCGTGACGCTTCAATTTTTCCCGAATACGTTCGAAACATCGCACTGTATCCAAGGAATACAACCTCTCTCCGCAATGCTCGCACACGTCGGCAGTTACCGTCACCATGGCGACATTGACATCTCCTCGTAAAAGCTTCTCAACGGACTTCGTCGTCATGCCACCGCCGCAATTTGGACACGCATCAAAATCTTTCATTGCTTTCTCCTGGATTTCCAGTCAATCCACCGTGCAGGATCAGGGCGATAAACGGTGATAAGTACAGCCCACGAGCTACTGAAATTGTACGCCCATACGGAATGAATAGGCTCGTCACGTGCATTCACTCCATATATCAGACAACTCGGATAAGGCCGATCCAAAGGGTATGTTTCAATTATTTCTCCGTAAAGAACAGAAACAAGCACTTCATCGAGAGTAAGTCGATCATTATGGGCTTCTTCATCCGCATGGTCAGTTATTTTGACACGCGCATTGCGTAGAGCCTCGTGGATATGCAGGATGTTGATGTCGCCATCACGATGCATCATGCCTTACCATCCAAGCTATTGCAAAACTACAAGATATACCGCGACAAATCCCGCCGCTGCTGAATATCCTGAAGCTTGTCCTGGACATAGGCACCGTCCACGACCACCTTGTCTCCGGAGCGCTCAGAGGCCTCAAAGGAGAGGTCGGAGAGGATTTTTTCCAGTATGGTGTACAACCTGCGTGCGCCGATGTTCTCCGTGTCGTCGTTGATCTTCTGGGCGAAGTCCGCGACCTCCTCCAGGGAGTCCGGGGCGAATTCCAGAGTCACGCCTTCGGTGCCCAGCAGGGCCATGTACTGCTTGGTCAGGGCGTTTTCCGGTTCGGTCAGGATGCGCAGGAAGTCTTCCTTGGTCAGCGCGGACAGTTCCACGCGCAACGGAAAGCGGCCCTGCAATTCCGGAATCAGGTCCGAGGGCTTGGACATATGGAAGGCTCCGGCGGCGATGAACAGGATGTGGTCCGTGCGCACCATCCCGTACTTGGTGTTCACGGAACTGCCCTCCACCACCGGCAGCAGGTCCCGCTGCACGCCTTCACGGGATACGTCGGCCTTGGACGCTTCGCGGCTGCTGCAGACCTTGTCGATCTCGTCCAGAAAGACGATCCCGCCCTGCTCGACCCGCTCCCGAGCCGCTTCCATGACCTTGTCCATATCAATGAGCTTGTCGCTCTCTTCCTGGATCAGCAGTTCATAGGCGTCCTTGACCTTGACACGGCGCTGCTTACGGCGCTGGGGAAAAACCCGGCTGAACATGTCTCGAAACTGCATTTCCATGTCCTCCAGGCCAGGCATGGCCATAATTTCCACTTGGGGCGAGGTGGCCTTAACCTCCAATTCCACCAGCCGCTCGTCCAGTTTGCCGTCCCGCCACAGCTTGCGCAGTTTATCCCGGGTCGAATCCTGTTTGGCATCACTCTCGATTTCCAGGACTTGCCCATTGGTCGGGGGGATGGTGGGTGATGCCTGCTGTGGAGGCTTCTTGGCCGGCAGGAGCAAGTCCAGCAGGCGTTCTTCAGCCAGCTTCTCGGCCTTGAGCCGAACCCGCTCGGTTTCCTCCTTGCGCAGCATGGTCACGCCGATCTCCATCAGATCCCGAATCATGGACTCCACGTCCCGGCCCACATACCCGACTTCCGTGTACTTCGTCGCTTCCACCTTGATGAACGGCGCACTGGCCAGCTTGGCCAGCCGCCGAGCGATTTCCGTCTTGCCCACACCGGTGGGGCCGATCATGATGATATTCTTGGGCGCGATTTCGTCCCGCAGTTCCGGGGTCAACTGCTGCCTGCGCCAACGGTTGCGCAGGGCGATGGCCACCATCCGTTTGGCGTCCTTCTGGCCGATGATGTAGCGGTCCAGCTCCGATACGATTTCACGGGGGGTCAAATAGCTCATCAGGTGGTCGTCTCCTTTTTCGTCTCGTCCTTGCGCAAGGATTCCAGGCTCAATTGGTCGTTGGTGAACACGCAGATTTCCGCGGTAATGGTCATGGACTTGCGCACAATGTCCTCGCAGTCCAGGGAGGTGTTCCGGGCCAGAGCCCGAGCCGCGGCCAGGGCGTAACTCCCGCCTGAGCCAATGGCCGCCACCCCGTCGTCCGGCTCGATCACGTCCCCAGTGCCGCTGAGCAGCAGGATGGACGTATCGTCGGCCACCAGCAACATGGCCTCCAGCCGCCGCAAATACTTGTCCAGCCTCCATTCCTTGGCCATTTCCACACTGGCCCGGACCAGGTTGCCGCCGTATTCCTCCAGCTTGGCCTCAAAGCGCTCGAACAGCGTCATGGCGTCCGCCGTGGCCCCGGCAAAGCCGACTATCACCCGATCCTTGTAAATCTTCCGAACCTTGCGGGCCTTGTGCTTCAGGGCCACGCTCTGGCCCATAGTCACCTGCCCGTCTCCGGCCATGGCCACCCCGCCCGCGTCCCGCACGGCGAGAATGGTCGTTCCGTGTAACTGCATCATGTATCCCTTGTTGTTACGGGCACACTGCATGAATAGAGGGTATCGGGACAAAAATCCTGTCCACCACCCCATTGGATGCTGCCCATAAACGGTTTGACCGTTTTAAATGCGTCGATATCCCTCAGTTGATAGAAAATGCCTTTATCCAGGTAGGGCTTGACGTCGAAAAGACGCTGCTCTCCGTTGTCAAACGTGATAAATATCGTATAATTATCTACCGGGGTAACTTCTTTGACTCTCGGATTCATGACGTCACCTCACTTCAGCGGATCAATTTGGAATATTGCCTGACCATTCGCCGCCAGTTCCCAATTCGCCATCAAAGCATCTTTGTGGATGACGATCCAAGCCTGAACCAATCGGGCTTTGCTGCTTTTCAGGGAACCAGAAAGGATTTCGCCATCAGGAATGGAGAAGACCGCTTCCTGATCATGGTATCGGACATGGATATGAGGAAGCTTGTGCTGCTGATCATCAAAAAAGTACATTGAGACAATGATCCCATAAAACATCGATATAACCGGCATTTTCTCTCTACCCCTTCTTCGACTTGATCACGGCCCGGGGCTTGCTGCCCTCCTGGGAGCCCAACAGGCCGTCCTTTTCCATTTGTTCGATGAACCGGGCCGAGCGATTGAAGCCGATCCGAAAGCGGCGCTGGAGCAGGGAGATGGAAGCCCGACCCTGTTCCAGGACGAATTCCACGGCCTGGCTGTAGATGGGATCATCCACCACGTCCGAGCCCTCGGGGCCTGGGCCGTTGCTGCCGCTGACCTCTTCCTTGGCCCACTCGTTGAAATCCAGCTCAAAGCTAGGCGGTTGCTGTTCATGCCAAGCCTTGACCACCGCGGCGATTTCATCGTCGCCCACGAAGGCTCCGTGCATCCGCTGCAATTTCCCGGCACTGGGTTTGAAGAGCATGTCGCCCTGGCCCAACAGGTGTTCCGCGCCCACGGAATCCAGAATTGTCCGGGAGTCGTGCTTGGAGGTGACCTGGAAGCTGATCCGGCAGGGAAAGTTGGCCTTGATCAACCCGGTGACCACGTCTACTGAAGGCCGCTGCGTGGCCAGGATCATATGAATGCCCGCGGCCCGAGCCAACTGCGCCAACCGCACAATGCTCACCTCGACATCCTTGCCCGCGGTGAGCATCAAATCCGCCAACTCGTCGATAATAATCACCAGATACGGCATGGTCCGATGCTGCTCGGCCTCTTCCGGCGGCAGTCCTGCGAGCTTTTGCTGGTACGACGAGATATGCCGCACGCCCAACGCGGCCATGGCCTCATAACGGGCGTCCATCTCGGCCATGGCCCAGTCCAGGGCGCTCTTGGCCAGGGACATGTCCGTGACCACGGGATGCACCAGGTGGGGCAGATCCGCGTACACGGCCAACTCGATCCGTTTGGGGTCCACCAGCAGGAACTTGACCTCGTCCGGCCGGGCCTTGAACAGAATGCTCACGATCATCGAGTTCAGGCCCACACTTTTTCCGGCCCCGGTGGCCCCGGCCACCAGCAGGTGCGGCATTCGGGCCAGATCCGCGACCATGGGCAGGCCTTCGATGTCCTTGCCGATGGCGATGGTCAGTTTAGACTTGGATTTCTGAAAGGCCTCGGACTCCAGGATATCCCGCAACCAAACCGACTGGCGGTGTTCGTTGGGAATCTCCACGCCCACGGTGTCCTTGCCCTGCAACGGGGCCACTACACGCACCGAGGCAGCCTTCAGCCCCAGGGACAAATCGTCACTCAGACCGGCGATTCGGCTGATCTTCACCCCCGGTGCAGGCTTGTATTCAAACATGGTAATCACCGGGCCGGGCTGGATGTTCTGGACTTCGCCCTGAACTCCGAAGTCCGCCAGACAGGCCACCAGGGATTTGGCCATCTCCTGCAGGCGCTGCGGTGAGGTGCGCGGCTGCTTGCGGTCCGGGACGGCCAGCAGATCGAACCCCGGAAACATCGGCTCCCTTTTTTCACCCAAAGCAAAATCCAACATGTCTGTCACCGAGGACAGCGCATCCCGCTCCTTTTTAACGACCTTCGGCTTGGCGGCCGTTTTTTTTGACCCTGGAACCTGAAATTCTTCCAGCAGAGAGGGCGGCATCCCGTTGTTCTTCTGCTTTCCGTTTTTGCTCTTGCTCTTGGCCGGACGCGGGCGGGGAGGACGCGTGACCCATTCGGCCAGGGCGGTCCCCCAGGTGGTCCAGTAGACGCCGAACAGCAGTTGCGAGGCCAGAAAGACCAGGAACAGCCACAACAGCAAGGCTCCGCGCTCATGAAACAAAACCATGCTCAAAGCGTGGAGTTGGTCTCCGAAGTAACCGCCACCTTGAATTCCCGACACGACGATCCGCTCCTGAATCCAGGGATGACTGGCCGCCGCCAGCAAGGCGAAACACAGCAGCAGCAAACCGATCCAGCGCCACCAGGGGACCCGGAACACGCGCCAGACACAGGCCAGTCCCAGCCAAACCAGGACCGCCGGGAACACGAACGCCATCAATCCGAACAGATCCACGAACAGTCCGGCCACATAGGCCCCGACGATCCCGGCCTGGTTATGAATGGACTGGGTGCTTGTGGCCTGTTGGTTGAAGGACGGATCCTGGGGATGATAGCTGAACAGGCTGAGGAGGAGAAAGGCGGCGGCGAACAGCAGGGTCAGGGCGCAAATTTCCCGGAGCAGTCGCGTTTCATTATCCCGGGGGGTGTCGGTGGACACGGAGGCAGAACTCATGAAGTCTCGGTGGAACCCAAAAAAGGTGGTTGCTAATCGCGGCTGATGTAGGTCCCGGAGCGGGTATCGACCTTGATCTTGTCGCCCTGGTTGATGAACAGCGGGACGTTGACCGTCAAACCGGTCTGGACAACAGCCGGCTTGGTGGAGCCGCTGACCGTGTCGCCTTTGAGGCCGGGATCGGTTTCGGTCACTTCCAGGACCACGGAGGCCGGCATGTCCATATCGATGGCTTGGCCGCGATACAGCAGCACCTTGACCTGCTGGCCGTCCACCAGATAGCGGCCCTTTTCCCCGGCCTGCTCCTCGGTCACGCTGAGCTGCTCGTAGGTGGTCATGTCCATGAACACATAGCCCGTGCCGTCATGATACAAAAACTGCATTTCCCGGGATTCCAGATCCGGCTTGGCGAATTTTTCCCCGGAGCGGTAGGTTTGATCCAGGATACGGCCAGTGAGAATGTTGCGCAGCTTGGTGCGCACGAACGCACCGCCCTTGCCGGGCTTGACGTGCTGGAATTCCACAATCTCGAAGGGCGTATCGTCGATTTCAATTTTCAGTCCGCGTTTGAAGTCGGTCGTCGAAGGCATGGCAGAGGTCCCATGAATGAGGTTGAAGATTATCTTTGTTCGGCGATGGATGTGGACCACCGCAGCCAAAGCGTCTGCACGGCCAGGGCGTAGCTGAGCAGGCCGAAACCGGAAATCACGCCAATGCAGTGCGGGGCGATCAGGCTGGCGTGCCGGATGGACTCGGCCCGGGCCAGAATGTTGCTCAGATGCACTTCCACGCAGGGCAGGTCGATCCAGGCCAGACAGTCGGCCAGGGCCAGGCTGGTATGCGTGTAGGCCCCGGCGTTCAGAGCCACGCCGTAAACATCCTCGCTACGAGCCTGCTCCAGGCGATCGATAATCCGGCCTTCACCGTTGGCCTGAAAAAAAAGCAGCTCCACCTCGTCCACGGCCCGGCCCATCAAGGTTTCCAACAAGTCCGGCAGATCGCGCATGCCCTGGGTGCCGTAGATGTCCGGCTGACGCTGGCCGAGATGGCCGAGATTGGGGCCGTTGAGGACGAGAATGCGACAGGTCATGGAATGGGAACGCTCACGGAAGGCTGCTGTTTCAGTAAGGATGCGAGCCGGAGTCCGCCGCCTTGATCACGGACGACGTATCGAGACATGC
>SKYX01000024.1 GCA_007127655.1 Desulfonatronum sp. | reverse complement strand
TTCATTCCGGTGATCGCCCCGGTGGGCGTGGACGACGACGGTGAAACCTACAACATCAACGCCGACGCCGTGGCCGGGGCCGTGGCCGCGGCACTGGAAGCCAAGCGGCTGATCCTGCTCACCGATGTTGCCGGCGTCCTGGACATCGAAGGCAATCTGATCTCGTCCATGAATCGCCACAAGGCCGTTCAAGCCCTGGAAAAAGGCATACTGCGCGGCGGAATGATTCCCAAGGTCAAATGCTGCCTGGAAGCCGTGGAAGCCGGCGTCGAAAAGGCGCACATCATCGACGGCCGCCTGGAGAACTCCATCCTCCTGGAGATGTTCACCAAGGGCGGGATCGGGACGGAGATTGTTTTTTAGGCACAAGCAACGGAGAAAATCATGATATCGCGTGAACAAGCCTGGGAGCTGCTTTCCAGCAAGGGCCAGGAACAGCATATGCTGCATCATGCCCTGGAGACCGAGGCGGTGATGCGGGGGGTGGCCCGGCGGCTGGGGCAGGATGAGGAGGTCTGGGGGTTGGCGGGATTGCTGCATGACCTGGACTTTCATGAAACCAAGGAATTGCCGGAAGAACACGGCTTGCGGGCGGCGACGTGGCTGGCCGAGGACCTGCCCGGGGAAGCCTTGACGGCTATCCGTGCCCATAACGGCGAGCGCAACGGGGTTGCGCCGTCCACCACCTTCGACCATGCCTTGCGCTGCTCCGAGACCGTCACCGGGCTGGTTTCCGCGGCGGCCCTGATTCGGCCCACGAAGCTGGAGGGGCTGGGGGCCAAGAGTCTGAAGAAAAAAATGAAGGATAAGGCCTTTGCCGCGGCGGTGAACCGGGAGATCATCCGGGAGTGCGAGACCATCGGGGTGGGACTGGATGATTTTCTGAACGACGCCGTGGCCTCCATCACCACCATCGCCGATCAGGTCAACCTGAAGTGACCATGAAATGACCTCGGTTTCCAAAGCTGTCGGTCCCTGCGCCATGCTCCTGGCCTTTCGCAGTCTGGAGGAAGTCTACGTGCGCGGCAGGACCGTGCATTTCGTGGGCAACGGCCACCGGTTTTACGGCAACATCGAGTGCGAAAGCGTGTCTGATTTGCGGGTCGGCCCGCTTGCGCCCCTGGAAGAATCCGTGCTGGGAAGCGACCAGGAATGGGGCTTCCAGCTTGACCTGACCCTGGACGAGGACATGGCCCGCTCCGGCAGAGAGCGGGTCCGCTTCCATTTCGCGGACCGGGAGCAGGCGACCATGGTCCATCAGGTTTTTATCGACGTCGCCGCGTCCGTGCGTGGCGCGGCTTCCTGATCTTCTCTCATCTCGCCATGGCTATCTGAGAATGGCTATCTGAGAACCGACCCAAGCATCCTGCCCGCTGTCTTCATCTGCTCTTTGACGGCGCTCCAGAATTCCTCTCCCTTCCGCGCCTCCAGGCAGCGCAGAAACCGCGCTTTTTCGCTTTCCTCCTGAAGTTCCAGAATCACCGCGGCCAAGGTGTCCTCCACGTTGTAGAGACGCCCTTGGGCCAGGCAGACCGGGATGGTCTGGTCCACGGGGACGTTCAGGTCCCGGGCCACGGCTTGCACCGCCGCGGCGATGGCCACGGCCTTGGGGCTTGGAGCGGCGTTCAGGTCGTAGGGAGGTTGCCACTCCTTGATCGGCCGGAGTTGGTCGATGTGCGTGACCACGACCACCAGGGGCGGGAGGCGGCGGGAAGGACGTTCGGCGTACCAGGACCTGATCCGGTCCAGTTGCTCGCGCTCAGTTTGGCGGTCGGCCCGGTTTGCCGCTGTGACCCAAAGGATCAGGTCCGCGTCCAGCACGGCCTGGCGCAGGGCCTTGGAGGGCAAAAGGTCGGTGTCGCATCCGGGAGCGTCCAGGATCAGGGCCGCGTCCCGTCCCTCTCGTTCCAGGCGATAGGCTTTCATGGCCTGGGTGGTTCCGGGCAATGCGTCGGTGACGATGCGCAGCCTGCCGAACAGGGAGTTGATCAGGCTGGATTTGCCCGCGTTGGCCCGGCCCAGGACCAGAATGCGGAGCGGTTCGGCGGCGGAGGCGTCTTGCTTCCCGGCATCGTTGAGGTCGCTCAGGTTGCTTCGGGTGGCGGAGGTAGGACGGGCCGTCGGGTCCTCGTCAATCAACAGCAGTTTTCCGCTGTACAGTTCAATGGCGTAGTACCCGACCTTGCGCACGTATTCGCGCAGCAGCCAGGCCTTGACGTTGTCCAGGCCGTATCCGGCGATGCTGTTTCCCAGGTTGCGCCGCACTTCATGAAACAGGGCCGAATACGGCGACAGCACGGCCCGGCCCAGGCGATAGAGGGTTTCGTACTGCCTGGCGGTTTCCCGCCAACGGTTGATCCGGGCCAGCAGGCCCATGGTCAGCTTGTGACTGAAGGGGATGGTCCGGGTGATTTCCCGGCGCAGGTCCCGAGCGGCCCGCTCGGTGATCAGCAAAGCGTGGGGGATGGTCAGCTCCAGGAGCGGTTTGTCCGCTTCGGGATGATAGTGGCCGGCGACCACATCCAGAGTGTCCCGGCCCAGCAGGGCAATGCGCTGCACGTCCGCGACCGCCCAGTCCTTGGGCGAGGTTCGCTGGGCCAACTCCTCCACCTTGACCCAACAGGCCTCGTCTTGGCGGGACCAGTGAGGGGCGGGTCTGGTGGTGCGAGATTCGGGGTCTATTGGTTGCTCGGCTTGATCGGTCTTGGATCGGGAACGTTCGATCCGGGCCGCCAGCAGGTGCAGTCCGTAGCCGGAAACAGCGCAGATCCCCAACGCGGCCAGCCAGAAAGGGCGGTGGTCGGACAACCATATCCAGGCCAGGCCGAGGGCCGGCAGGGCCAGCAGGGGCAGGGCAGCCAGGAACACGGCCAGAAGGCGCAGCAGGCCGAAGCCGCGCAGCAGGGTGGTCTTGCTGATCATGATCCGTCCTTTTGCCCGAAGGTCTTGATCAGGTCCCGGCCCCGACGCAACGCCTCGTCAAAGACCTTTCGGACGTCCTCGGCCCGCACGGAGCGCCCTTGGGCCGCATGGGCCAGGTAGAGGCGGGCCGCCTTGCCCAGGGCGAAGGTCATGGCCGCGCCGGTGGCCGCGCCGTAGGCGGCACCCCCGGTCTGGCCCAGGACCGGAATCAGCTTGATCGCGCTGCGTCCGGCCAGACGCAGCCCGTATCCGACCACGATACCCGGCCCGAGCAGGGCCGAGAATTCGGCGACGCGCCGTTTGTTCCAGCGCACTCCGGCCAACTCGCCCAGCTTGTGCAACATCTTCATCTGCAAGGCGGGCAGGGCCGCCAGGTCCACCAGGGGCACGGCCCCCAGGGCCGCCGAGGTCATGGCATAGCCGACGATCTGCTGGTGGGCGGCCTGGGAAAACGAATCGGTCTGGCCGCCCTCCCGGTCGCTTTCGTCCCGGAGCCGTTGGTCCAGACCGACTCGGGAAGCCTGCTGGATGGCGCTCCACAGGGCGTCCAGGCCGTAATCCGCGGGGCGGATGTCGTCCTCGGGCAGGGTCAGGTCCACCGGGACCCAGGCCACTGGCCCGTTTCCGGGCAGGGCGCCGAGCCGGTCGCGCTGGAAGAGCAGAGCCCGGGTCAGGTCCGAGGGAACCCGCGTCTCCCAGCCGGGTTCATCAAAGGGATAGGGCAGAACGTGCTCGAAGCCCGGGGGATAGACTTCGTGCAGGCAGGTTTGGGCCACGATCACCGGCCAGTCCGGTCGCCGTCGGCGCACGGCCCGCAGGACGTCGAACACCGCGTCCTGCAACCCGTCCGAGACCTTGACCACGGCAATGATCAACTGAGCCTGGGATTCGCAAAAGGCCAGGTCCTCGGCGGGATCGTAGTCCACCTCGCCCAGACCCTGGGTGTCCAGGAAGCGGACCACCGGCGCATCGGCCGGGTGGTCGTAGAACCGGGCGGTCCGGGTGCAGCTTTGAAAGCCGTTGCCGATCTCCGCGTCCGGGCTGCCGGTCAGGGAGCGGATGATGGAGGTCTTCCCGGACTGGGTCTTGCCCAGCAGCCAGACCACCGGCGGTGGCTGGGCCGCCCTGGCCCGGCGCAGGGCCTCGTTCAGCGCGGCGTCGCTCATCCCGCTCTCTGGGTCCTTTTCAGTGGCGGCTCCTCGGGTCGTTCGCCGCAGTCCGGTCAGCAGGTTGACGAACATTGAAAGCTTGTTCAACACCTTCATCAGCCGTCCACCCCGCAGCGCACGCCCACGTACGGACTGTACAGATTTTCGGCCATCCAGTCGGTGCGCTTGCCCACGGCCCGGACAAAACCGATGAATTCCCCTTGGTCAACGGCCAGGGCTTCGGCGTCCGATGGGAAAGGGGACTTTCCGGAAGCCTCCACGGCCAGTTCGAAGTCATGCCAGTGCCGCCATCCGTCCGGCAGCAGATCCACGCTCAGGTCGTTCACGCTCCGATGACGGCTCCAGTGCTCGCGCCACCAGTCCGCGGTCTTGAAGCTCCAGCACTCCTCTTCCCAGAAGACCTTGCCGTTGGATTGCGGCGTGGCTAGGTGCTCCGGAACCTCCGAAAAGGCTTGCGTCAGGCCGGGAACAACCACGCCGATCCGGCCGCCGGGTTTCAGGAAGCGGGTCAGGTAGCCCAGGTAGAGCACGTCGGTGCCGAAATACTGGTAGGCGTCCACGGACACGACCACGTCGAAGAAGGCTTCGGGGAAAGGCAGAGAGTGGGCCTCGGCCCGTAGGGGATAGACCAGAGAGCCGACCCCGGCCGCCTCGGCCCGGATGCGGTTGAATTCCGGCGAGATCCATAGATCCGCGGCCCAGACCTGCACGCCGAACTCCCGGGCCATGAAAACGCTGGTCATGGCCCGCCCGCACCCCAGATCGAGCACGCGCAGTCCCGGTCGCAGCGTCAGGGCCCCGGCCAGCCATTCCATCAGCCAAACGGCGTTGGGTCCCATCTGGTTGTCCAGCATCCAGTCCGGGTCGTATTTCGCGGAAAGGGGGAATTCGGGCTTGATGAGCGGATTGATCATGAGCGTTTCCTGCTGTTCATCTTTTTTGCCCAACGAAAATCGTCATCGGATACGCGCCGTCGTTGAGCAGAAACGTGTCGTAGACGCCGTCGAGAATCTCCTGGCGCATGGCGAGCCCGGCCTCCTGGAACACCTGGTCCCAGGTCGCCTGGGGAAAGAGGCCGAGGACGTGGTGGTCCGCGTGGGTGGTCAGGTCGCCGCGGCGGCGGATCAGATAGCAGAGCGTGGCCTCGTAGGTGCCGGGGCGGTACGGATTGACGTAGTTGTTTTCCAGCAGCGTGACGTGGACGCCGTCCTTTTCGCCGGTATAGGCGAAATTGTTGTCCTGAAAGGTCTCCGCCGGCTTGCCGACCACCAGCAGGACCCCGCCCGGATGGAGGTGTTCAACAGCGGTGCGCACGGCCTGGCGCAACTCGTCCGGCGTGGTCATGTAGTCGATGCCGTCCGGGATGACCACCGCGTCGAAATGTCGGTTCAAGCGCACGAAGCGCATGTCGTCTTCCAAATATTCGATCTCCGGATGTCTGGCCCGGGCCATGTTCAACATGCCCGGACTCAGGTCCACGCCGGTGATCGCGAAGTGCCGTTTGAACTCCCGATCATGCCCGCCCGCCCCGCAGCCCAGATGCAGCAGAGTCCGCGGCGCACGACCCAGGCCCGACGTCGCGGCCCGCCGCATCAACTCCACATAAACAGCGGCCTCCCGCTCATAATCCGCCGCATCGGCCAACCAATCATCGACCCAGGCCAGGTCGTTGTAGGCAATCCAGGGAGAGGTCATTGATTATTTGCTCCTCCTTTCATCTCCCTCCGCCGGGCGTGGAGGATCGGTTCGGTGTAGCCGTTGGGTTGTTCGCGGCCCAGGAGGATCAGGTCTCGGGCGGCCTGGAAGGCGATGCTTTGGTCGTGGTTTGGTCCCATGGGCTGGTAGAGCGGGTCGGCGGCGTTTTGGCGGTCCACCACGTCGGCCATGCGGCGCAGGATGGTCAGGACCTGCTCCCGGGAGCAGATGCCGTGGCGCAGCCAGTTGGCCATGTGTTGGCTGGAGATGCGCAGGGTGGCTCGGTCTTCCATCAGGCCGACGTCCGAGATGTCCGGCACCTTGGAGCAGCCCACACCCTGGTTTACCCAGCGGACCACATAGCCCAGGATGGATTGGGCGTTGTTGGCCAGTTCCTCCTCGATTTCTTCGGGGGTGGGACGTTTGTCGCCCAGCAGGGGCAGTCGGAGCAGGTCGTCCAGGGTGGCCCGCGGCTTGCCCATGAGTTCGCGCTGCCGGGCGAAGACGTCCACCTGGTGATAGTGCGAGGCGTGCAGGGTGGCGGCGGTGGGGGAGGGGACCCAGGCGCAGTTGGCCCCGGACAGGGGGTGGCCGATCTTGGCCTCGACCATCTCCTTCATCTTGTCCGGCTTGGCCCACATGCCTTTGCCGATCTGGGCCTTGCCGTTCAGGCCCGCGGCCAGGCCCATGTCCACGTTCCAGTCCTCGTAGGCGGTCATCCACGGCTCGGAGCGCATGTCGTTCTTGCGGACCATGGGCCCGGCCTCCATGCTGGTATGGATTTCATCCCCGGTGCGGTCCAAAAAACCGGTATTGATGAAGATGACCCGCTCCTGGGCGGCCCGGATGCACTCCTTGAGGTTCAGGGTGGTCCGGCGTTCCTCGTCCATGATCCCGATCTTCAGGGTGTTGCGGTCGAGTCCCAGGGCGTCCTCGATGGCGGCGAACAGGTCCCGGGTGAAGAGGACCTCCTCGGGGCCGTGTTGTTTGGGTTTGACGATATACACACTGCCGTGGCGGCTGTTGCGCCATGGATTGTCGGCGGGAGCTCGCAGATCATGCAGGGAGATCAGGGCCGTGGTCAGGCCGTCCAGGATACCTTCGGGGATTTCTCGGCCCTGGCCGTCCAGAACGATATCCGTGGTCATCAGCAGGCCCACATTGCGAATAAGCATCAGGCTGCGTCCGGGCAGGCGGAGTTCGGTTCCGTCTGGGGCCGTGACGCTCCGGTCTTCATGCATCCGGCGTTCCACGAAGCGGTCGGCCTTGGAGAATTTGGCGGTCAGGTCGCCCTTGAGCAGGCCCAGTAGATTGCGAAAAGCCCCGGTCTTGTCCTCGGCGTCCACCACGGCCACGGAGTCTTCGAAGTCCAGAATGGTGGTCAGGGCCGCTTCCAGAACCACGTCGCACACTCCGGCCTTGTTTTCCCGG
>SKYX01000123.1 GCA_007127655.1 Desulfonatronum sp. | reverse complement strand
TTCCCGGATGCGCCAGGCCGGGCATTGGACCAAGGAATATCCCATCTCCTGAGAGGAATGGAAGGCCATGCTTCACCTGGCCATTGCCGAACTCGATATCCAGGCTGCCAGGCGCGATGTTCTCCCTTTTGTAAAGGACAGTTCAAAGCTGGAAGTCTGGTCGGCTGATTTTTTCTCCGCCCTGGTGGATATGATCCAGACAAAATGATTTGCATATGGCTGGCGGGAAGGCGAAAAGAGAGGGTGGGGGGATGAGACCTGAGGGGGGGGATGAAAATGCTGGAATGCTGGGATGCTGGAATGCTGGCCCCGGGTGAATCCTGCTTCGCGGGGACGTTTGCGCTCCATTCAACGGGGTAAAGATGGTGGGATGGTTCATTTTTCCGGAAAAACTGGGAGACACTTTTTCGGGAGCAGAAAATTGTTTTATCCGTTGGATGAAGAATCGAACCGCCCGCTCCCGTTGGTCCCTCAAGGCGCGGGGTACGCCCCAGTGAAACACCCTGAAAGGGTACCCGGTTTCACCGGGCAGGCAAGGAAAAGGTTTTGGAAAGCAGGGAAAAGTTGCTTTTCAAAAACATTGCCCCACCCTGCCGGGTGGAAGCAATATCGCCGATAGGCGGTACGACGGGCGGCGAGTCTTTTGGCTTCCGCATCTTTCCAGCGGAAGACAAAATCTCTTCTTGGCGAATTTGGAGCATTGAGCGAAGCGGGCGGTTCAATTCCGAAAGTGTCAACAGGTTCTGAACCATCCCGTATTTCGATATCTGATTTGTTCAGGATAAGGAAGGGTGAGGTGAGGTCGTCGGTGAGACCAGGGGATTGCGGCTTGACTGCCGCTATCGACCGGCTCGTGGGGGTCGCGACTCTGAGAACAGGCGGAATTGGGTGATACGTGCTGGCATTCGGCGGTCTCGGTCGGTATCTGTTTACGCTGAACCGCCAGGGCCGGGAAGCCGTGGAAGTGTTCTGCCGGTGGCTGCCGAGGCTGCGGAAATACGTCAAGTGAGATCAGTGTTGGCGGTGGTCGCCAGTTCCATTTCGCAAATGATTTTAGACCGAAGGGCCTTGGCCTTCGTCCGCCTTGAGTCAGAGCAGCTAGGTTTTTCTTTTCCCGCTGCTATCCATCGCACTTTCCGTTTTTCACATTCCGGCAATCCACCCATCCTGTTCTGCTCATGGGCAGGTTTGCAGCCCGGCAAACCCATCTGTTGATCAAAATCATTGACTTAGGGTCACGACAATGTGTACACTTGATTCCTTATAGTCAATCCAGTGGAGGCGATATGCATACGGTAAATGTACGTGAAGTTCGAATGAATTTTTCCAAGTTGCTCTCTTCCGTGGAATCCGGCGAAACTGTTATTATTACACGAAGAGGAAAGCCTGTTGCCAAGTTTGAGATGATTAAAAGCGCCGAGTCGATTTCAAGTTTTCCGGAAAGACGGAGCTTCCGCTCTGAACTTCCTCCATGCACAAGCAGTACTCATGAGTTGATAAGGGATATACGCGATGAGCGCTGGTGATATGTATCTGGATACCAGTGCTATTCTACCATACTATAGGGAAGAGGCAAAGAGTTCCGAAGTTGAACGATTATTAATGTCCCTTTCAGTTCCTGTAACCATTTCTGCTCTTTGCAAGGTTGAATTCGCTTCCGCATTATCCAGATGGGTCAGGATGGGAGAGCTTACCGAGGGGCAGGCAAGTTTGATCCAGGCTACGTTTGACAAGGACATAGAAACGGGATTGTACATGCAAACCAACATCATTGCTACGCACTTTAAACTTGCTGAGCAATGGATTTCGCGGAGAAAAACATCCTTGCGAACATTGGACGCCATCCACCTTGCTTGTTCACACACCATGAATAAAACGCTCATTACGTGCGACCACATTCTGTCACACGCTGCTAGAATTTTGGGGATCAGGTTCATCTATATTTAGCATTCGATCAAGCGCCCGGTGTATCTGCTGTTTTTGCCTCTGCTCGTTTTGGCGGGCGGGGTGGTCAAGCTTGGGGCGCGTGTGCCATTCCCTTCGCCGTGCAAACCACAAATGATCCTGGAATTACTTCCGGAGTCGTGGCCATTGGCGGCATGGCGGTGGGTGCATATATCCAAAAGCTCTTGGCGTGGACAAGCTGGAATTCAACCAGATGTTCACCCGCAGGCTGGACGATCTGGACTTGGACTTCCTGGCCCGGGACGTGGAGCCGTTTCTGATTGAACCGCAAACAGAAGGACCGCGTGCTGTATTTCCGTGAAGCCTGGCAGGAATTCACGACATGAAGGAATCCCGCACAAGCTTTTGCAACCGTCCTCGACGAATATCGGGATCTGCTTGAAGACGCTGTTGCCGAGATCATTTTGGATATGAACCTTGGCCTAGCTATCGAAGAAGGTGATGTTGGAGAATATGTCACTGAAGAGGCCGTGTTGGATCAAATATGGCCAACACATCCTCACCCGTGTCCCCAAAAGCGTCTTCCTTTTCCCCTTTTTCTCTATCTCCGCCCACTTCTTCCTTCGTTGCTCCATCCTGCCTCGCCACGACTCCATCCTTTCGCAGCGTGTTGCTTCTCACGATCCTGGCCGCGGTTCTGGCCTACGCGATCAGTCTGAATCTGTGTCTGGTGGCAGCTCCGGAGAAAATGCGCAAGCACTGGTGATGAGCGTGTAACGATATGAGTTCGTAGGGGAAACCAAGGCTGTTGGAAAGTGTTTGATTTTCTAGCTAGGCTTGGCTAGATTCTCGCTAAGACATGTATTCGAGAGAAGCTGGTTGGAAAAAAACGAAGGAGGGGCATGATGCTCGTCGTGAACATGTTCGAGGCCAAGACGACGCTTTCCAAGCTGGTTGAGGCCATTGAAAGCGGAAAGGAAAGCGAGGTGATCATCGCCCGTCACGGTACCCCGGTGGCCAGGCTGGCCCCGATTCCCAGTCAGCCGGTCGCCAAAAGAATTGGAATAGCCAGGGGGGAGTTCATTGTGCCGGATGATATTGATGCGGACAACGAGCATATTGTCGCCCTGTTTCAGGACCCCATGCCGTGAGACTGCTCCTGGACACACACATTGCCTTGTGGGCCGTCGTGGACAGTCCCAGGCTCTCCTCAAGGGCTCGTGAACTTATCCTGGCCCCGGCTGCCGAGGTGTACGTCAGCGCCACCACCATCTGGGAGATATCCATCAAGTTCGCTCTTGGGCGAGGGAACATGCCGATTTCGGGCGCGAACGCCGTCGACTGCTTTACAAGAGCAGGGTATTTCAGGCTGCCCATGACCTGGGAACATGCCTTGGCGATCGAGTCCTTGCCCTTGCTTCACGCCGACCCTTTTGACCGCATGCTCGTGGCCCAATCCCTCAGTGAGCCGATGATATTATTGACCAACGACGGAACTCTTTCGGCATACGGGGACACGGTGCTCATGGTCTGACCAAGAGGCGGCATCGACAATGAGTGGCCTGCGATATGTCAATGGGATAGCTTCGGAGCGTTTGCGATGAGGGAAGTAAATGGGAACGAACTGGGGGGTGCTTTGACTCCATTTGACTTATGTGCAAAAAAATCAGGAATACATCCTCCATCAGTGGGTGCGATTTTTTAGGGGGTGCGATTTTTTCGCTTTTTCCAATTTTTGGGGAAACATCAAAAGGCTCAGGTGATCAATGCAACACGCCATAGACCTGCCCACATCAGATGAACTGAAGCAAGTCATCACGCTGGGAGGCCGTAGGCTGCCCAGTTTTCCGCAGGCAGCCTTGAAGCTTCTGGAGATGGTCGGGGACGAGGATGTTTCCGTGAAGGATGTGGCCCGGGTGATCGAATCGGATCCCGGGATTGCCGCCAAGGTGCTGGAGATGGTGAATGCCGCGGGGTTTGGTCTGCAGCGGAAGGTCACCACGCTGACAGAAGCCGTGGTGTTTCTTGGGATTGATCCAATCAGGAAGCTGTGCATCGGGATGACCGTCTTTCAGGGGCTGTTCGCGACATCCAACTCAAGAACGTTCGACCGGATCCATTTCTGGCGGCATTCTCTGTCCGTGGCCGTACTTGCCATGGAACTCGCAAAGAAACTTGAGCTTCCAAACCCTGAAGAAGCGTATGTCGCTGGTCTCCTGCACGATGTGGGGAAAATTTTTCTCGATCTTCAAGGTCACAGGGACTACGGTGAATTTCTTCATGATACCGGCTCGTTTCAGGAGACGATCGTTGATCTGGAACGAAAAACCCTCGGCCTTGGTCATGACGATGTGGGGGCGTACTTCTGTTCCCTCTGGGGTTTGCCGGACAGCATCATCTTGCCGGTGAAATACCATCACCGCAGCTTCCCGGCCGAGGTCCTGCCCGCTGATCAGGCGTTGCTCATCTCCATCGTGGCCCTTTCGAATTTTATCTGCTGGACCCAGGGCGTTGGGTCCTTTGAGAGCGATACGGTCTGCCCCCCGGTTCTGGCCCCTGAAATCGAGCGGTTTGTCGACCTGGACAAGATTGACGTCATCGCCAGGATCCGCGCCATGAACAGGGAAATGGAGCGGATTTCCGAGTTCTATCGGTTCGTGTTTCCAACCCCCGGTGAAATCCAGGAGAACATGCTCTGGATGAGCTTCAATCTTTCCAGGGTGAATAGCAGGCTTGCGCATCGAGACGTCACGCAAAACACGCATGACCATCGCCAGGCAAGCGAGAACGTCTCCCTTCACGATGTGGGGTTTGCTTTTGGCAAGTCCCTGTCACAGGCCGGAACCGCCAGGGAGGTTATGGATATTGTCATGTTCCATATCGGGGCCATTTTTGAACCATTGCACTGGGCCATCTTGCTCAAGGATCCAAAGAGCGAGGACGTGATCTTCAGCGCCGTGGAGGGGCTGAACAGGGAACGTCTCCAGGGGCTCAGAGTGCCCAAAGGCAAAGGGCTTTCCGGATATCTCGCGGAACGGGATATGCCCTTGATCTCTGAAAATATATTCCAGGATGCCCACCTGGCCGGGCGCATGGGACTGTATGCTGACTTTGAACCGCTGTCCTGCATGGGGACCGTGCTCAAAATCAATCGGCAGTTTTTTGGTGTTGTTGAGCTTGTCAATAAAATGAATGGATTGCCCTATACTTCGGATGAATTGAAGATCCTGGAATCCATTGCGGACCAGGCATCCATGGCCATCGAAAGGCTTTCCTACCAGCAGTCGCTGCGGAAAATGGCCACGACAGACTCCTTGACCGGGTTGAAAAACAGGTGCGCTCTGGAGCGGATGCTGCGAAACAGGGATCTGATGCTGCGACAGTATGGCCATGATCTTTCCATCATGATCATTGACATCGACAAGTTCAAGCGGATCAACGAGGTGAAGGGGCGCAAGGCTGCTGATGAACTGTTGAAAAAGGTGGCCGGCATGCTCCGTTCAACCTTCAGAAAATCGGATAATGTCTTTCGCTACGAGGGCGACAAGTTCATTGCGCTGTTGCCCGGAACCGACAGACAGGCCGCGGATCAAGCCAGATCGAGGATGCTCATGTCCTATGATGCTCTCAAGAGAGAAATGGACGTCACCCTGAGCATCTTTGTCCATACCGTGAAGCCGGACCATGCCAAGGGGCTGATCACCTTTCTTGAGGAGCGTCTAGCCCAGGACAAGGCGGTGCTGGAATGCGCGCCCGATGCATCCGTGGAAGCAGAGCTCCAGCCGATGCTGGAACAGGAAGTAGCGCAACAGTCGGAAAGGAAAAAGATCTACCGGAAAAAAGTTCGCCTGGATGGGGTGTTCGAGCACCCTTCGGCCAAAAGTTACGGAAACATCCTGGTCGAAGAGATCGCCCTGACTGAAATCGGCTTTCGGGTGGCAACAGGGCCACTCAATATCAAACCTGGTGACTTTCTTGAAATCTCCTTTCACCTGGACGATACGTTGCACTCATTGATCGAACGACGTGTCATTGTCAGAAGCGTCCAGGGTGAGCAGGTTGACGCGGAATTCTACAACCCCCCACCTTATGCGAAGGATCTCGGGTTTTATCTCTTGGCCTGATGGGAGATGGGTGATGCGCAAACCCATGTCACAACCAGCCACTTCAACATTGATTAACTTGTTTCGGGGATGATCCAATTCGGCTTTGCCATGTCCAGCTTTGAACCGTTCTTTTCAGAACATGTCATTCCGGACGAGTGCCATGGCATGCGGCTGGATCAGGTCTTGGCACGGCTGTGGCCTGGCTTTGGGCGGCGAGGAGCAAGGCGGGTTTTGGAGGCATACCGGGTTGACGTGGATGGGCGGGCTCGGAAGGCCGGATTTCGAGTTTCCGGAGGGCAGCTGGTTAGGGTGCGGGGCCGGGAGTTTGATCAGGCTGGGGAAGGTGGTCTCTTGGCGCCTCTGGAGCCCGAAGTCCTTGCTGTTCGGGTGGCGGAGCGCAATGCCGACTTCGCGGCCTTGATCAAGCCTGCCGGGATGCACTGTGAGCCCCTTCCCGGGTGGCCGGACGGGGACGGGATGAGGCTGACTTTGGAAGAGGCCTTGCCCGTTCTGTTTCCCGAAGCCCCAACGATGCTCATGAATCGCCTGGATCAGCCGGTTTCCGGGGTGGTCCTGGCGGCCCTGCATGAGCAGGCGGCCAGGGACTATGCCGCGTGGCAGGATCAGGGCCGGGTGCGCAAGGAGTATTTGGCCTTGGTGCCTGGACGACTGAGTCGGTCCGTGGTGATCCGGTCGGCCTTGGACACAGCCAAGCGGCGCAAGGTGCGGGCTTTGAGCGTGAATGAGCCGGATGCGCTGCGCTGGACACGGGTGACGCCTCTGGTTGCGGGCACGGCTGCGTGCCTGGAAATCGCGGAAGCTTTGGGACGGTCGGTGCGCTTGGGAGGGGGAGTCGTCCCAAAAGTCCCTTGGGATGCAGTTTGGGAACGCACCGGGGAGGTTACCGCTGTCCGGGTGGAAATTTTCAAGGGCCGTCGGCATCAGATCCGGGCGCATCTGGCCTCCATCGGCCATCCGGTGGTCTTTGACCCGTTGTATGGATCAGGACCGGACCTGGGCTGGATCGGTCTGCATCACCGCAAGATTTTCCTGCCTGGTTTTCAGGCCCATTCGGGTAAAGAATTCAAGTTGCTCCGAGAGTAACGACGATGTCCACCGCTCCATTATGAAAAAAAATGCCCAGAGAGCTTGCATTTTTTTCAAGCCCCATGTAAATGCCTCTCTCTTTGTGGCTGGCGTAGCTCAACGGTAGAGCAG
>SKYX01000163.1 GCA_007127655.1 Desulfonatronum sp. | reverse complement strand
GCCTGCTGATCCCCCAGGGCCCCGCAGACCGGTACCCTGTCCCCCAGCGGCCCGTCTTCCATGGTCGGCCCCCAGGACTCGGCCGCGCTGCTGGGCACGATCCGGGGCAGGCCCTGGCGGGGAATGCTCAGGATACTCAGGATTTCGTCGTCCCATTCCAGGGTGGCCAGGTCCATGAGCATGGTCCGGGAGGCATTGGTCACGTCGGTGACGTGCGCCCCTCCCTTTGGGCCTCCGGTCAACCACCAGATGATCCAGGTCTCCATGGTCCCGAACATGATCCGGCCTTGATCCGCGGCCTCGCGGGCCTCAGGCACGTTATCCAGGATCCATTTGATCTTCGGGCCGCTGAAATACGTGGCCACGGGCAAACCGGTCCTGCTCCGAAACCGATCCACGCCGCCGTCCACGGAGAGTTCCTTGCAGATCTCGTGCGACCGGGTGCACTGCCAGACAATGGCGTTTGAAAAGGGCTTGCCGGTTCGCCGGTCCCAGGCCACCACGGTTTCGCGTTGATTGGTGATGCCCAGGCCGGCGAGGTCCCTGCCCCGGATTCCGGCCTTGCGCAGCGCCCCGGCGATAACCTCCTGGGTATTGGTCCAGATCTCCAGAGGATCATGCTCCACCCATCCCGGTTTGGGGAAGATTTGGGCGTGCTCCTTCTGATCCATGGCCACTATTTCCCCATTCCTGTTGAAAATGATGAACCTGGATGACGTGGTCCCCTGGTCCACGGCGCCGATGTACTTGCTCATTGCGGACTCCTCTTGCCGATGGCGGTGTTTGCTGTCACTGGTTGCCATTCGGAACTCATTTCTGGCGCGAAGGCCGCGTGCGCCAGACGCACCGAGAACCAGGCAGTAACAATAAAAGGGCCGGGAGAATCCTCCCGGCCCCTTTTATTGTTACTATCAAAATTCGGGCTATGCAGACCGACTGGTTCGACGACTCAGACGCTCCGCAAGATGGAGTTGGGTTCGATCACCGACCCGGCCTGTTGCGGGCCATAGGCCGAAACAACGGAGACGACCATCTCGTTTTCTTACGCAGCCCGTTGGTATTCGTACTTATTCATGCGCATTTCCAGGGTTTGCACCTGCTGCCGCAACACCGCATGCTCCGTTCTGCCGACGATGACTTGTTGCAAACCGTCGATCCGCTTGTTGGTTTCGTCCATGCGCAGCGCCAGATCGGTGCGGACCTGGTCGATACGTTCGGTCAATTCGGTGCGAACCATGTCGATACGTTCGGTAAGATCTGTGCGGACCATGTCGATACGTTCGGTCAGATCGGTGCGAACCATGTCGATACGCCCGGTCAATTCGGTGCGAACCTGGTCGATGCGTTTGTTGGTGTCATCAATACGCCGACTCTGGTCGACCAAGACCTGGAACATGTCGTCCAGGCGTTTATTGGTCATATCCATTTTTGATCGGAGTTCGGCGTTTTCCAGATGAATTTTTTCCAGTTCCGGAACGATCCATTCCTTGATCAATGAACGGAGGGCTTCTTTGACTTCCATGGCTGACCTCGCTTGAAGAGCCTGGTGAGGGAAAGAGTCACGATCGTCGACGAATGGCCTGGGCAAACGTCGGGGTGGCGCTTCCCCTCAGGATGGCTCCAGGGAAAATGCTCGATAATCACACAGCACGAACTGTTGAGAATTCCCCGCGCCATGTCAAGGTTCTTCTTTCCAAGGTTCCGTGCTCCAACAACAAAGCCCCCGCCATGCATGGCGGGGGCTTTGTTGTTTTCAGCATACAGGAAGCGTCTACTCCGCGCCCTGCTCCGGAGCTTCGGCCCGGATGACGTCCAGCAATTCGATCTCAAAGACCAGGGTGGAGTTGGGTTCGATCACCGGTCCGGCCTGTTGTTCGCCATAGGCAAGTGCGGGGGGAATGACCACTTCCCATTTCGAGCCCTGGGGCATGAGCTGCAAGATTTCGGTCCAGCCGGGAATCACGCCCTGCAAGGGGAAGGTGGCCGGTTCGCCGCGCTCCACGGAGCTGTCGAACACCGTCCCGTCCACCAGAGTGCCGGTATAATGCACCGTGACGATGTCCTCGGCCAGCGGAGCTTCTCCTTCGCCTTCCGTGATTACCCGGTAGAGGATTCCGCTGTCCGTGGACTGGACACCGTCCCGCTCCTGGAACTCGGCCATGAAGGCCTCACCCTTGGCGATATTTTCAGCGGACTGCGCTTGAACCATTTCCATCTGTTTTTGCATCAGATCCTGCTGCAAGGTCATCAGCACCTGCTGCTGCTCCTCTTGGGTCATCAGCGGCTCGCCGCCGAAGCCCAAGCCGTCGCGCAGCCCCTGGGCCAGTGCGTCCACGTCCACCTCAAGCTCGCCCATGGCGATATTGGTCCCGATATCCAGACCAATGGCGTAACTGGTCTTTTGCACCTTCGTGTCCAAACTCTGCACGGCGGCGGGTTCGGAAGCGGTCTGGGGCGCCGGGGTCTGTTCTTGGCCGCAGCCCAAAACCACCAAACTCAAACAAACACCAAGACAGGACGCGATTGTCGTTTTTCGGAAGCTCATGCAATCTCCTTGAATCAAAAGAAAGTTTAACGTTAAAACACCAGTATAGGATAGCTGTTCTTACTTGTCCATGAGCTATCTTCGAGTTGCCAATGAAATGAAGCGAGGAGCCGAGGAGATTCCTTGGTGGCGCAACCATCGCCGACACCCTTCAAAATACGACAACTATTGCAATAAACTAAGGCTTTCCTTGCAAATTACATTGACAGCGCCGTTTTGTTCATGGCATTGTTTTCCTTGTTCCATTCAAGGATTCGATCTTTGACCGAGACGATTCTTTTCGGGGACCGCTTTTACCGAAAACGTCATTTTGGGGACATGACCAACCTCAACGAGATTTGATTTGGGCATGCCCCCGACGTTCAGAAGGTGCTTGGGAACTGTTTTCTTGCTGTATTACTCAACTTTGTTTGGTTCAAACCCCTAAATCAACGTCAACTGTGGAGGAAAGCAATGCGTGCAAAAAGCTGGACCAAGGCCGTCCTGGCCGCCTGTCTGTTGGCTCTCGTCTGTTCCCCGGCCTGGGCGCAGAAGATCAAGATCGCCGTGGCCGCTCCCCTGACCGGCCCCGCCGCATCCTACGGCGAAAACATCAAGTCCGGCGTGGAGACCAAGGTTGAGGAAATCAACGCCGCCGGCGGAATCAACGGCGTCCCCGTCGAAGTTGCCTATTTCGACGAGCTGTGCGAACCCCGGGAAGCCGCCGTCGTGGCTCCGCGGATCGTTGGCGACAAAGACATCGTCGGCGTGGTCGGCCACGTCTGCTCCTCGGCCCACCTGGCCGCCCTGCCCACCTACGTGCGCATGGGCATGCCCGTGATCTCCCCCACGGCCACCAACGTGACCATCAGTCAACAGAACAAGGACAACCAGGGCCGGGTCTGGTCCTTCCGCAACGTCTACCTGGACGACTACCAGGGCTATTTCCTGGCCAACTACGTCAAGGACGTCCTCGGCCTGGAACGCATCGCCGTATTCTATGAAAACAACGACTACGGCATCGGCCTGAAGAACGCTTTCGTGGCCGAAGCCAAGAACGTCGGCCTGGCCATCGTCGGCGAGGAAGGCTACGTCAAGGGCGCCACGGACTTCGCCCCGCAGCTGACCCGCCTGCGCGGCGGCAATCCGGACGGCCTGTTCATCTCCGGGTACTACAACGAAGGTGCGCTCATTGCGGCTCAGGCCGGAAATCTGGGCATGAACGTGGTCAAGTTCGGCGCCGATGGCCTGGACAACGTGGACTACATCAACCTGGGTGGGGACGCGGCCAACAACACGTACATGACCGTGCCCTTCCTGGCCGAGGCCGCTCCGGAGCAGGCCCAGGACTTCATCAAGAAGTTCGAGGAGAAGTATCAGCGCGACCTGGACTGGATGAGCGCCAACGCCTATGACGCCGCCGGCAAGTTTGCCGCCGCCGTGGCCGCCGTGGGTACGGACCGGACCGCCATCCGCGACTACCTGGCCGGCATCAACTCCCCGGAGAACGCCTACATCGGCATCACCGGAGCCACCTATTTCAGCGAAATCGGTGACCCGGAAAAAGGCGCTTTCGTGAAGATGGTCAAGGACGGCGCCTTCTCCGCCGCTCCCAAGCAGATGCAATAAAGACGAAAACACCAACCAAATGGAAGCAGGCCGGGGCGCTCCCGGCCTGTTTCCGTTTCATCCAGCCTTTCCCCATCCCGTCGGCAGGAGTCCCACTTGCTTGAACAACAACTGATCAACGGTTTGACACTGGGCCTGATTTATGCCCTGATCGCCGTAGGCTACACCATGGTCTACGGCGTGATTCAGCTCATCAATTTCGCCCACGGTGAAATCTACATGCTCGGGGCCTTTTTCTGTGTGACCTTTATTACCGCGGCGGGCATGCCTTTTTACGTGGCCATTCTGATGGCCATTATCTGCTGCATGCTCTGCGGCATCCTCCTGGACATCATCGCCTACCGCCCTCTGCGCAAGGCGCCCCGCTTGGCTGCGCTGATCACGGCCATTGGCATGTCCATCTTTCTCCAGAACGTGGCCCTGATCATCTGGGGCAGCCGCTCCCGACCCTTTCCGCAGGGGGCCCTGCCGCCCTTTTTCCGGGAAAAGGCCCTGGTCATGGGCGACATCAGCCTGACCTGGCTGCAACTGTTCATTTTCGCCGTGGCGATCATCATGATGCTCGGCCTGTACCTGACCATCAACAAGACCCGGATCGGCACGGCCATGCGCGCCCTGGCCCAGAACAAGACCGCGGCCTCCCTGATGGGCATCAACGTCAACTACGTCATCTCCTTCACCTTTGCCCTGGGTTCGGCCATGGGCGCGGTGGCGGGGATTCTCGTCTCGGTCTACTATAACACCCTGTACCCGACCATGGGCTATACCGCGGGGGTCAAGGCCTTTGCCGCGGCCGTGCTCGGCGGCATCGGCTCGGTTCCCGGAGCCATGGTCGGCGGAGTGGTCCTGGGAGTTGCCGAGGCCCTGGGCGCGGGCTATGTCTCGTCCTTGTATCGTGACGGAGTGGCTTATGCCGTGATGATCGCCGTGATCATCTTTCGGCCGTCAGGCATTTTAGGAAGGTCAGTGGTGGACAAGGCATAACCCTTTTTCATAACGCTTCTTCTCGCCACCAATCTACATCAAGCATACTACTCTTTCGAGGAATTCGTGAATATCGGAAAATCACTCATCCTCCTGATCGTCGCCGCGGTCCTGACCTACCCCCTGGTGCCGCAATCCAGCGACTACATCATCCACGTGATGACCCTGGCCATGGTGTATATGATACTGGCCATGGGCCTGAACATCGTGCCGGGATTCTGCGGCCTGCTGGATTTGGGCTACGTCGGGTTCTACGGTATCGGGGCCTATACCGCCGGCCTGTTGACCATTCACTACGACATGTCCTTCTGGGTGATTGTGCCCCTGGCCGCCCTGAACGGGGCCTTGTGGGGTGCATTGCTCGGCGCGCCAACCCTGCGCCTGACCGGAGACTACTTTGCCATTGTCACTTTCGGCTTTTCCGAGCTGGTGGTGCTCTTTCTGACCAATGAAATCTGGCTGACCCGCGGTCCCTTGGGATTGCCCGGCATCCAGCCCATCACCGTGAACCTGACCTGGCTCAACGAAGCCTGGTATTTTCAGTTCTATGACAAGACCCCCAACTTCTACGTGGTGGCTCTGCTGGTGGGCTTGGTTTTCTTCATCATGCGCCGCATGGAGGACTCCCGCCTGGGCCGGGCCTGGTACGCCATCCGGGAGGATCCCCTGGCCGCGGCCAGCTGCGGAGTGAACATCCTCAATTACAAGGTCATCGCCTTTGCCATTTCCGCGGCCATCGGCGCGGTGGGCGGCTGTTTCTACGCCCGCTGGTCCATGTTTCTTTCGCCGGACATGTTCAAGTTCTGGGAATCCTTCCTGGTCCTGTGCATGGTTGTCTTGGGCGGTTTGGGGAACATCAAGGGAGCCCTGCTGGGCGCGGTGATCCTGGTCTGCCTGGGCGAGGTGCTCCGAGAAGTGCTCACTTCCCTTGGCCTGCCGCCGGAAACCCGGTTCATGGCCTACGGCTTGATCATGGTCCTGATCATGCGCTTCAAACCGTCCGGCTTTTTTCCGGCCATCGCCTCCAGCGGCCGCTCCAATCCCTTACTGCTTGATCTGCAAAAACGCCTCGCGGCCAGAAACGCTCCCAAGGATGAAGCCCGTGACGCCGCTGCTTGAAATCGACGGAATCAGCAAACGTTTTGGCGGGCTTCTGGCCCTGACCGACGTTTCGTTCAACGTGATCGAAGGTGAGATCCTCGGCCTGATCGGTCCCAACGGGGCTGGCAAGACGACCATGTTCAACTGCATCGCCGGGGTGTACAAGCCCACATCCGGCAATCTGGTCTTTACCCGCGATGAAAAATCCCTGCGCATCAACGGCCGCAAGCCGGAAAAAATGACGGAACTGGGCATTGCCCGCACCTTTCAGAACATCCGGCTATTCAGTGCCCTGACCGTCCTGGACAACGTACGCATCGCCCGCCACTGTCGAACCACGTCCAATTTTTTTCGTTCCGTATTGCGGACGAGGTTTCAACGGGCCGAGGAAAAGGAAATCGTCGACGCATCCATGCGCTGGCTGGATTTCGTCGGCCTGGGCCATCACGCCCTGGCCGACGCCAGCAGTCTGTCGTATGGGGACCAACGCCGCCTGGAAATCGCCAGGGCCCTGGCCACGGAGCCCAAACTGCTCCTGCTGGACGAACCCGCCGCGGGTATGAACCCCAGAGAAACCCGGATGCTCGTGGACCTGATCCACGCCATTTTGGATGCCGGAGTCTCCGTAATGCTCATCGAGCATGACATGAAGCTGGTAATGAAGATCTGCAAGCGGCTGGTGGTTTTGGACCACGGTACCCTCATCGCCGAGGGCGGCCCCAAGGAAGTCCGGGAAAATCCCCAGGTCATCGAAGCGTATCTGGGAAGGGGGGCGGCCCATGCTTGAACTGCGGGACGTGCAGGCCTACTATGGCAACATTCAGGCCCTGAAGGGCATCAGCCTGAATGTGCGAGCCGGTGAGATCGTCACCCTGGTCGGGTCCAATGGCGCGGGCAAGTCCACCACCCTGATGACCATCTCCTCGGTAGTCCCGGTGCGCTCCGGAAGCATCACCTTCCTGGGCAAGGACATCACCAAGACGGCCACGGACAAGGTCGT
>SKYX01000280.1 GCA_007127655.1 Desulfonatronum sp. | reverse complement strand
CTCCTCGATTTCACTGTCAGGACTGTTTCAACAAGACCCAGGCCTTGCCCGACATGACGGTCAACCGTTCAATATTGTTCAGCTCTCCACGAGAGCGCAGATCTTCCCAAACCTGATTCATAATTTCGCGATGCCCGCGCCAGTCGCTCAGGTCAAAGTGAATCACCATACCTCGATCTTCCAAGTGAATGCGCAAAATATTCGCGTCCTCCACCTTTAACCAAGCCACCTCTGAAAACCCGAACGGGAATTCCAACCGCTCCACGGCCCGCACCCACTCTTCCATCAGTCGCCAGTTCGGCTCAACGCCGTCCTCCAGGATCAGGACAGGTAAAGACACGAAGCGGCCCAGTTCCAAGGCGGCGATGGGAACTCCGTTGCGATCCGCGTAAAACAAGGTCCCACCTTGTTGAATCCAGAAAAACGGCTCGCGCTCCACGATGTCGATGGCCACGCCGTCCGGGAGTACCCGCCGGACCGTGGCACTTTCGATCCATGGGTTGTGTTGCAGTTTTCGGCTGACCTCACCCAAGCTGACCTCCAGGAGGTTTATGCCCACGGCCACGCCGCTCAGGTTCAGCACCTCGGGCGTGCTAAGTTGCCGGTTGCCGACGATCTCCACATGGGCGACGGCAAAGTGAGCGGAAGTAGTCAGCGCCCGGTAACCGTAAACCAGTCCGAGGCTGACACTTCCCAGCAGCGTCGCCACCAGCACCAGCCCCAAGGTCCAGCCGAAAAAACGTAAAATGAACAGGACCAGTCCTGCCAGCAGAGCGCCGATACGCAGCGGTTTCCTGGCGGCTTTGTTCCGGGCCGCCTTCACTGTCGGCTTTGCAGCTCGCTTTGGCACGGAGCTCGAGCTTTGCTTGCGCGACCACTTGTTGCTTTGCCGCGCTCCGGGGCTGAACCAGCCACCGGATCGGAGCCTCGCGGCGGCCACGCTCATGCCAGCACCTTGACCTCGGTTTCCAGTTCCAGGCCGAAACGAGATGCGACCCGTTCCCGGGCCAGATCCAGCAGGGCAAAGGCGTCCTCAGCCAAGCCGCCGCCGAGGTTGATCAAAAAATTCGCGTGCAACTCGGAAAAGGCCATGTCGCCCCTCTGAAACCCGCGCAACCCGACCTGATCCAGAAGCCTGCCCGCCGGGTTCTCCGCTTCGGGATTCTTGAATACGCACCCGGCCGAGGCCATGGTAATCGGCTGAGTCTGTTTCTTCCGGTCGAACCATTTGCGCATCCGAGTTCGCACTTCAGTCGGTTCATCCCGCTCGACCCGCAATTCCGCCGCCAGCACCAACTGAACCGCATCGTCAAGCCCCGCATCGAAACGCCGGTATCCGAATTGGAGTGCAGCGGCGTCAAGCCACCGACTGCCCCGGCCCGGGGTCCAGATCAGGACTCGCTCCAAAACCTGAGCCACCTCCAGCCCGTACGAACCGGCGTTCATGGCCACGGCCCCGCCCAGAGAACCGGGAATCCCTGTCCATGGCTCCAAACCGCGCAGACCGCGAGCCGCGCACCAACCCAGTAACCGTGGAAGCCGCAAGGCACCTGGGACCCGAATCCGGACCACATCCCGGCCCCTCTCTGAAATCCGGCTTCCATCGCCGCCCCGTTCCATGATCTCGGGATCACCGTCGCCTTCCAGCCGGACCAAGACCAAATCCAGATCCCGATCCGCGGCCAGGATATTGCTTCCTTCCCCCAGGACCATGGGCCGACCGCCGAGCTTGGCAATTTGCTCGGCCAACACGCCGGCCAGATCGTCCAGGTCCGGCGTTTCACGGACCACGATCTCGGCCACGGCTTTGCCGCCCAATCTCAAAGTCGTCCGGTCGGCCAGAAGCGGGCCTCTCATTACCTTCACAGGGACACCTTCACGGGATCATCCTCACGCGGCCTCCAAAAAACCTTGTCCGGCTTGCCACACATTGCCGGCCCCCAACGTTAACAGCACGTCACCCGATCGCAGGATGTCTGACAGAGCCTCGCTTGCCGTGGCCATGTCCGGAAAAAAGTCCACCGGGGTCTGGCTGACCTGCCGAACGCCCTGAGCCAGACTGCTCCCGCTGATGCCGGGCAAAGGCGCTTCCGAGGCCGGATAAATCTCCAGCAACAACAAACGGTCGGCCTGGTCGAAGGCCCGGCAGAAATCACCAAACAGCGCTTTGGTCCTGGAAAAACGGTGAGGTTGGAACAACACCACCAGCCGCCTCCCCAGAAAAAACTCTCGGGCGGTGTCCAAGGTCGCAACGATTTCCTTGGGGTGGTGCCCATAGTCGTCCACCACGGTCACGCCGTCACGCTCGCCCTTGATCTCGAAGCGCCGCCCCACACCGCCAAAGTTGGTCAGACCACGCAGCACCGCATCCTTGGGCATGCCGATTTCAATGGCCACGCCCACCGCGCCCAAAGCATTCAGAACATTGTGCCGCCCCGGTTGAGCCAAGTTGACTTCGGCCCAGGGCTCTCCGCGCCAACGAATCCTGAAGGGATTGCCCGGGCGACCTTCCAGGAGTTCACCGCGCACGTCGTTGTCCGCACCAAATCCATAGGTCACAACGGGACGACGGACTTGGGGCAAAACGGCCTGGACCCCTGGGTCGTCGCCACAGACCACGTTCAGACCGTAGAACGGCACCTTGTTCATGAACTGGACAAAGGCCTCCTTGATGCTCGCCAGATCCGGGTAAAAATCCAGATGGTCCGCGTCGATGTTGGTCACCACGCTGATGATCGGAAACAGGCACAGAAACGAGCCGTCGGACTCATCCGCTTCGGCTATCAGGTATTCACCCTGGCCCAGCAAGGCGTTGCTGCCGTAATTACGCAGCCGACCGCCGATAATCACCGTGGGGTCAAGATCCGCTTCCTTAAATATGGTCGCCAGAATCGACGTGGTGGTGGTCTTGCCGTGGGTTCCGGCCACGGCGATCCCGGTCCGCAACCGCATCAACTCGGCCAGCATCTCCGCGCGAGGAATGATCGGAATGCCCAGCTCTCGGGCTTCTTGAACCTCCGGGTTGTCATCCCGCACCGCCGTGGACTTGACCAGCACCTGGGCCTGTTCCAAGCGTCCCCTGCAATGCCCGACATACGTGATCGCGCCGAGGGTCCGCAGATGATCCAGCACTGGGCCAGGTGCTACGTCCGAACCGGAGACGCTGTAGCCCAAATTGAGCAGGACTTCCGCGATACCACTCATGCCGGAACCGCCCAGGCCGACCATATGGATGGACGTGACTTTTGACTTCATCCGCGTTGCACCAATCCTTCAAGTTCTCGAACCACGTCAGCGCCGGCCTCCGGCCGCCCCAATTCCCAAGCCGCCTTGCGCATGTCCCGCAGTTTGCCCGGAATATCCAGCAGGTCCTTGATCACGGTCCACAGTTGGACCTGAGCCAGGTAGCTTTCCACCAACACCATGGCCGCCCCGGCCTGCTCCAGCTTCCGGGCATTGAGCATCTGGTGGTCATGGGTGGCATAGGGAAAGGGGACCAAGACGCTGGGCTTGCCCATAGCTGTCAATTCGGCCAGCGTGGTCGCGCCAGCCCTGCACACCACGAGGTCCGCCCAGGCATAGGCCTCGGCCACGCCCTCAATGAACGGCTCCACACGAACCTGGTCCCAACCGATTCGGGCATACTCCCCGGAAATCCGCTCCCAATCCGCCTGCCCGGTCTGGTGCCACAGAGAAATCCGCTCTTCGCGAAACCCGTCCATGGAATCCAGCACGGCCTGATTCAGGGCTCTGGCACCCTGGCTTCCGCCGAGGATCAGCACGTTACGCCGCGGGCTGTCCCCTTCTGGCTGGGCGGAGCGTAGCAGGCGAACCGCCTTGCGCAACGGATTCCCGGTGACCACCACCTTTTTGGCGTCGAACTGGTGATGATCGTCCGGCAAGGAAAGCAGCACCCGACGGACCAGTCTCCCCAGGAGTCTGTTGGTCATTCCAGGCAGACGGTTCTGCTCGTGAATCGCCGTAGGCACGCGTAACATCCAGGCCGCCAGAACCAAGGGAAAGCCGGCGTAGCCGCCCAAACCCAGCACCACGTCCGGCTTGAACCCGCGTACAATGCTCATGGCCCGCCACACGCTGAGCGGCAACCACCACAATATGCCCAGAGCCCGCCAACCCCGACCCAGAACTCCGGAGACCGGGAGGGCGTGGAAATCCAGACCGGCGTCGGCTGCCCACTTGCCCTCCGGCCCCCGTCCACCGCCCACGAACAACAGCCTGATCTCGGGATACCGTTCCCGCAACTCTTCGGCCACGGCCAGGGCCGGAAATATATGGCCTCCGGTTCCCCCGGTGGTCAGAATCACCCGGTTCATGGCGTTACTCCGTTTCGTCGACCTGCCGACGCTCCGGCGCTTCGTGACAGATTCAGCAACACCCCTACGCAGAGCAGGGAGATGACCAGGCTGGATCCGCCGTAGCTCAGAAACGGCATGGGCACACCCTTGGGCGGGACCACGCCCAGAACCACGGCCATATTCAGCAGGGCTCCCAGAGCCAGAATCAACAGCATGCCAAAGGCGACGAACCGCTCCTGCAAGCCGTCCTGCAACCTGGCGATGCGCAGTCCTCGCCAAAGCAGCACGCCCACCAGGACGAAAATCACGGATACGCCGACAAATCCCAACTCCTCGCCGATCACGGCCAGGATAAAATCCGTATGCGCCGCGGGCAAAAAGAACAGCTTCTGCTTCCCGGCGCCCAAGCCCTCACCCAGCCATCCCCCGCTGCCCAGAGCGTATAGTGATTGAACCAGTTGATAGCCCACATCCTGGGCGTCCTGGAACGGGTCCAGGAACGCAAACCAGCGCCGAAAACGGTAAGGCGAACTCATCACCAGAAAAATCGCGCCCATCAGGGCCATGAACGAGGTCGCTCCCAAATAGACCAGCCGGGTCCCTCCCACGAAACTGATGCAGAAGAGGATCAGCATCAACGAGGCCGCGCCGCCGAAATCCGGTTGGGCCAGGAGCAAAAGGCACAGCGCCCCGGTGATGAACACCGGCGGCAGGAAGCCCACCCCAAAGGTGCGAATCATTTCCTGCTTGCGGCTAAAAAACGAGGCCAGATAAAGGACCAAGGCCACTTTGGCAACTTCCAGGGGTTGGATCATGATCGGTCCCAGGGACAGCCAGCGCTTGGCTCCTCCGGCCTGCACCCCTAATGGCGAAACCAGGGTCAGGACCAGCAGACCTCCGGCCAAGGCCAACCAGACATACGTTAACCGAAGATACAGCTGGCGAGGAACGGCCGCGGCCGCGCTCATCACTCCCAACCCGATGATCAGAAAGAGCAGGTGTCGCCTGAAAAAATAGTATTTATCCGCGTAAAAGCGCTCGGCCATGATTCCGGTTGAGCTGAGCACCATTACCAGGCCCAAACCGGAGAGCAGCAGGGCCACGGACAGCATCCAGAAATCAACTCCTTCGCCGCCCCTTGTTCCGGGCCCGCGGGCGGACACCGCGGCAAGCTTACTCATGGCCACGCACTGCAAGGGTCTGGAGGTGATTCTGAAACGTCATCCCGCGATGCTTGTAGTCCCGGAAGAGGTCGAAGCTGGCCGTGGCCGGCGAAAGCAGCATTACGTCCCCGGACCGGGCCTGGAGCCAGAGTCGGTCCATGGCCCGTTCCAGGGTAGGTTCCCAAAACAGCGGCGTCTCGGCATCAGCCCAGGCCGCCTCGAAAATTTCCCGACCGGCCCCGAAGAGTCCCACGGCTCGCGCCTTGCTTTGCACGAGGGGTTGCAGACCAGCCAGGTCGCCACCTTTAAAAACACCTCCGGCCAGCAGCAACACTGGACGGTCGAAGGCCTCCAGGGCGGCCCGCAGGGCCTGGACCGTGGTGCCCTTGGAGTCGTCCACGAAGACCACGCCGCCCCGCTCGGCCACGATTTGCAGCCGGTGGGGCAGGCCGGTGAATCCGTCCAGGACCGCCTGGGCCGCGCCGTGGGACAGACCGAAGGGCTGGCAGGCCAGGAACGCGGCGGCGATGTTGGCCTGGTTGTGCCGTCCGGGCAGAGCCGGACAGGTCAATTCGGATTGCGTACCGAAATACACGGTCCGGGCCCGGGTAACGCGACGCGCCCGGACCAGTTCCCGCAGTTCATCAGGGAAAACAGCCGTATCCTCAGGTTCTTGGCTGGCGAACAGGGACAACTTGGCCTGAAGATACTCTTCCATGTCCTGATGATAATCCAAATGGTTCGGACTGACGTTGAGCAGCACGCCGACCTTGGGACGCAGCGAGCTCGTGTTCAGGAGCTGAAAACTGCTGACTTCCAACACAAGGTTGTCCGCTTCCTGAAAATACGAGGGCGAATCCGCTTCCGCGGCGCTCAAGCATTCCAAAACATACCTGGAAAGCGGGGTCCCGATGTTCCCGCCCACGAACACCCGGCGGCCCATGGCTTCCAGAAAGCGCCCAATCAAGGTGGTCGTCGTGGTTTTGCCGTTGGTCCCGGTCACCGCGGTGATCGGCGCATCCACGAAATCCAGGGCCAGTTCCAGCTCCGCGATCACCCGCTCCGCCTTCAAATGTTCCAGCCACGGCTCCAACCGACGACGATTTACTCCCGGGCTGAGGACAACCAGTCCGGCCCCGGCGAACTGCTCCGCGCAATGCTCCCCCGTCCGCAAATCCCAACCCCGCATTTCGGACTGTTCCCGGACCTCTTGACTCACCGTCCCGGAGTCTACCAGCCGAACCGCGCACCCCAAACGAGCCAGCAAGGCGGCCGCGGCCAGGCCGGACCGACCCGTTCCGACAACCACGGCGGTTTCGCCGGGTTGCATCCTTGGCGGGCCTTGGCAGGGTGATGATTGATTCAAACTGGACATGCACTGCTCGCTCTTAGCGAAGTTTCAGGGCGCTCAGGGAAATCAGGGCCATGATGATGGAAAAAATCCAGCACCGGACAATGATCTTGGACTCCGGCACGCCTTTGAGTTCAAAATGGTGATGCAGGGGCGCCATCCGAAAAAAACGCTTGCCCCCGGTCATCTTGAAATAGCCCACCTGCAGAATCACGGAGAGGGTCTCGATCACAAACAGCCCGCCGACGATCAACAACAACAATTCCTGCTTGGCCAACACGGCGATGAATCCCAGAACGCCGCCCAGGCTTAGGCTGCCCACGTCGCCCATGAACACCTGGGCCGGGTAGGCATTGAACCACAAAAAGCCCAGCCCCGCGCCCACCAGGGCAGCGCAAAACACCGTCACCTCACCGACACCGGGCACGTAGGCCACCTGAAGGTACCTGGCGATCTGTACGTGGCCAGCCACGTAAACGAAGATGCCGAAACACGCCCCAGCCACGATAAGCGGACCAATGGCCAGGCCGTCCAACCCATCGGTCAGGTTCACTCCGTTGGAGGAGCCGACCATCACCAGCACGGCGAAGGGAATGTACATCCAGAGCATGTCCGGCTGGAGCATTTTCAAGAACGGAAAATAGAGGATCGTGGAATAGGCCGGTTGCAGCAGCAACAACGATATCGCCCCAAGGGCCACCACGATCTGTCCCAGCAGCTTGCCTCCGGCGCTCAAGCCCTGGTTGCGTTTTTTGACCACCTTCAGGAAGTCGTCCCAAAAGCCCACCAGACCGAAGCCTACGAAGACGAAAATGGTCAGCCAGAGATAGACGTTGGTCAGATCCCCCCAGAGTAGAACGCTGGTCAGTAAGGAAAAGGCGATCAGCAGACCGCCCATGGTCGGGGTCCCGGCCTTGCCGTTGTGCCTGGGGACGTCCTCGCGAATATGCTGACCGCACTTCAACCGTTGCAGCCAAGCGATGAAAAGTGGCCCCAGCACGATGGATATCAGCAACGCGGTGAGCAGGGCGTACACGGAGCGGAAGGTGATGTAGCGAAACACGTTGAAAACGATGTATTCGCTCCCCAGTGGGTAGAGGAGGTGATAGATCATGCGTTTGGCTCCGTTCGCAGGGCTTCAAGATACGTTTCCATTTTTCCGGCCCGGGACCCCTTAAACAGGATCACGCCCCCACTCTCGTCTTGACCGGCTCCACGGACGGTTCCCCTGGTCACAACGGACTTGCGCCACGCTTCCAGGAAGTGTTCAGGGGTCGCACATACCGTGAACCCCGCCATTGACTTCACCGCCGCCAATCCGTTCCGGACGTCCGCACCGTGTCCGCCGTGATAGAAGACCTCGGAGCAGACTCCGCCCAAGGCCCGGCCAAGCTCGTAGTGCTCGGCCCCGGCCGAGGCCCCCAATTCCAGCATGTCTCCCAGAACGCAAACCAGGCGGCGTCCCTCGGCCAGGGCATGAGCCCTGCTCAGAGCCAAACGCATGGACAGGGGATTGGCGTTATAGGTGTCGTCCACCAGGATCCAGGTTCCGTGACGTTCAACATTGAAGCGTCCCGGCAGGGCCAAATCAACGCTCAACCCCTCCTGAATCGTATTCAGGTCGATGCCCAGCAAGGTGGCCGCGGCGGCCGTGGCCAGCACGTTCTGCGCCACCGGAGTGCGCTCCGTCGGCCAGGACAGGGCCAGATTCCGGCCTTGCAGACGCAACTCCATCCCCATCCGGTCCGGACCGATCCGGAACGGCTTTCCGCACCAGAACTCCGCGTCCGAGGCCAGCGTGGAAAATCCGTGAATTCGGTCCGTGGAGGCCAGGCTTTCCCGCCATAACTCCGGGCAATCCCTGTTGACCAAGGCCTTGCCCTCTGGACTGAGATACGCGGCCAGCCGAGACTTTTCCGCAGCCACTCCGGACACGCCACTTAGCTCGGCCAGGTGCGCGGGGCCGGCATTGAGCAGGATCGCCAAATCGGGACGCAGAATCGCGCCCAGTTCATCCATGTCCCCGGGGCGGCTGATCCCGGCTTCCATGACCCAAAAGTCCTCTTCCCCGGAGCAGGCCAACAAGGACACGGGCAGTCCGATCTGGTTGTTCAAGTTTAACCGGTTTCGGCACGTGGTCCCGGCCCTGGAACAGACTTGGGCCACCATTTCCTTGACCGTGGTCTTGCCTGCGGAGCCGGTCACGCCGACCACCCGTCCCGCGAATTCTTCGCGCCAGGCCGAGGCTACCTCGCCCAGAGCGGCTTGGGCGGTCACACCATCGCGGAGCACCAACACCGGAGCTCGTCCGGCCAACTCGGGCATGGCCCTCGTGGCCACTACGGCCACGGCTCCGTTGTCCACGGCCTGGGCCGCGTGATGATGGCCGTCGCTGCGCTCGCCTGGAAGACAGAAAAACAGATCTCCAGGCCGGATGTCCCGGCTGTCGATGCCAACCCCGGTAACCGAGAGGCCATCGGCACCGATCAACTCTGTAAGTCCCAGGACTCCGGCGATATGGCCCAGACTCATCCGCATGAGATCGCCTCCCCGCCACTTTGAGCAGACTCGGTATCAATCTCACCCAGGATCCGACGAATGACCGTTGGATCGTGAAAAGGATGCTTTTCGCCGCCGACCTGTTGCGTCGTCTCATGCCCCTTGCCCGCCACCAACAGCGCGTCGCCGGAACGCAGCATGTCCAGGGCGAGCTGGATGGCCAGCCTTCGATCCACTTCCGTAACCACCCGCGGACAGGCCGCGAGTCCGGGCAGGACGTCGGCCAGAATCGCTTCCGGGTCTTCATGCCGTGGGTTGTCCGAGGTCAGGACCGCCACGTCCGCATGGCGACACACGGCCTGGCCCATCAAAGGACGCTTGGTCTTGTCCCGATTTCCGCCGCACCCGAATACGATGACCAGACGTTCAAATCCCGCGTTTCGCAATGCACCGGCAACGTTCTCCAAAGCGTCGGGGGTGTGGGCGTAATCCACGAAAATACTCAAGCCTTGTTGATTGGTAACCCGCTCCAGCCGACCGGGGACGCCGGGAAAGCTCCCCAGGGCCGCCATCCGCCCCGGTTCCACGCCAAGTCGCAATCCGGCTCCCTGGGCCGCCAACAGGTTGGCCGCGTTATGCCGCCCGACCAGGGAGGAATGCAGCGACCACGCGGCCGATTTCCAACTCATGCCCAGGTGCAGCCCGGACCGGTCGCAGGCCAGGATTTCACCATGAAGATGCTCTGCGGGTTCGACGTCCACGTCCGATCGCGTTCTGTTCGGAACATGGTCCAAGCCCTGCACCAATCTGTATCCCAAGCCGCCCCAGCGGTTGAACAACCGGCGGCCATGGTCGTCGTCCATGTTCACCACGCGATGTTTGGGCCCTAAGGCTCCTGGCGCTCCTGAAGCGAACAACAAAGCCTTGGCCTGAAAATACCTTTCCATGTCCTGATGATAGTCCAAGTGGTCCTGGGTGACGTTGGTCAATACCGCGACCTCGAAGCGCAACCCGGCGGTGCGTTGCTGATCCAGGGCATGGGAGGAGACTTCCATGCAGACATGGGTCACCCCGGCATCCCGCATCCGGGCCAATATTCCGTGCAGCCGCCAGCAGTCCGGTGTGGTCATCCCGAGATCGCATTCCCCGCCGGGCCACTGAGCTCCAATGGTCCCGATGGTTCCGACACGCAACCCCGCTGACCGCAACAGATAGGCCGTCAGGGAAACCACCGTGGTCTTTCCATTGGTCCCGGTCACCCCCACCAAAACCGGACCGGACCGATCCGTGCCGTGATGGGCCGCGGCCAACTCGCCCAAGGCCCGCCGAGGGTCGGGGTGTTCCAGAATCGTCGTCCCTTTCAGCGTTGCACTGGCTGCCCCGTGAAGGTATCCCTCCGGGGCGATCACGTATCCGGCCTTACGAGTCATCGCCTCCGCGATGAACGCCGTCCCGTCCGTTCGCGACCCAGGCAGCGCGATAAAAGCTTCGCCGGGTTGAACCGCCTTGGAGTGCGTCTGGACCATCACCCCGTCGCGGACCTTTTGGAGAAGCGTTTCCCAGAGTTCAACCCAAGGCTTGGTGATCTCCTTCATGACACCTCCAGCCACAGGGTCAGCCGCCGCTCTTGCGGAGGCCAGGGCTGTCCCGGCTCCGGAGCCTGCCGGGAAACGACCCCGCCTCCACCTTCGACCTCGGGCAAAACTCCGTAGCCGCGTAATCGCTCCACGGCCCGCCGAACGCTCAACCCCGTCACATTGGGAACCACATCCTTTCCGAGCTCAAAAACGCCAGATAACGCATCTGGCAAACCATCTGGCAACGCGAATTCCTTTGCCGCGCCATCTCCATCGGAAGAGACCGCATGACGATCCAGGTTGCCCCGCTCAACTCGCAAGTCTCGGACAGCCAAGCCCTGAATGTGATCCTGGTCAACGTCGTGAGCGGCGAAAACATTCCCCTCCGGCAGCTTTCCGGCATAGGCCAGGGAGCGCAGGCCTATGTCCCGAACAGCAGGCGCGGCCACCACCCCGCCATAGTGCTGGGGATGAGGCTCGTCGACCACAACGTAGATGAAGTACTCCGGCTGATCGCCCGGATAGAATCCCGCGAAGGAGGCCACGTAACGGTCGCCGTATCGACCGGCAGCTGTTGCCTTCTGGGCCGTGCCGGTCTTCCCGGCGCCAATCACGCCGGGAATCCGGGCCTGCGTGCCCGTACCGTCCTCCTCCACTACTTCCTGGAGCATCCGCATCACGGTCCGGGCCACTTCTTCCCGAAAAACCACGGAAATGGGCGCGACATCCTGTTCCGGATCGCGCACCAGACGCAGAGGATGCATCACGCCACGGTTGGCCAGAACGAGATACGCCCTGGCCATCTGCAGGGCGTTGGCGGACATGCCTTGTCCGAAAGAGACGGCGGCCAGATCTACCGGGTACCAGGATCTGGGAGGCCGGAGCAGACCGGGATTCTCGCCGAGCAACGGCAACCCTGATCGTTCGCCGAAGCCCATCTTTCGCAAATAGTCATGATATCGGGTCGCCCCCAGGTCCAGACCGATCTTGGCCGAACAGATATTGCTGGAATACCGCAAAATCTTGTTCGCCGGGAGCCACCCCCGTCCTTTGACATCGCGGATGTTCACTCCGGTCAACCGCCAGCGGCCCTCCTCGCAGTAGTAGACGGTGTCGTTGGTGATCACGCGCTCTTCCAGGGCCGCGGCCATCAACATGGCCTTGAGCGTGGATCCCGGTTCCAAAGCGTCCGAAAGGATTCGGTTGCGCCACTGTTCCGCATTCTGGCGCGGCATGTTCGGGTTAAAGAACGGATAGTTGGCCATGGCCAGGATATCTCCGGTGGGCACATGGACCACGAGAGCCATCCCGGTTTTGCCGTTGAAGGACTTGACGGACGCGGCCAGGGCTTCCTCGGCGAAAAACTGAATCTGCGCGTCCAGGGTCAGGGTGACGTTGCGGCCCCGCAGGTCCTCTTCACGGCCTTGGGCGTCCAGGTACATCCGCCTTCCGGATGCGTCCCGCTGGGCCACGAAGGTGGCTTTGCGCCCTGCCAGGATTTCCTCGTAGGCCTTTTCAACGCCCTCCAGTCCTTCCCCGTCCAGCCCGACAAAGCCGAGCACCTGCCCGGCTAAATGCCCATGGGGATAGAACCTGGCCGACTCCTCGGTCAGGTACACCCCCCGCAGCCCGGCGTTGACGATGTTCCGGGCGTTGCGGTCGCTGATCTGACGAGACAGCCAAATGAAATTCTGAGGTCTTCCGAGCAAGGTCCGGACCTGACTGACGGGCATCTCCAGGGCAGCGGCCAAAACTGGAGCCGCAGCCTCCGGGTCCTCTAACTCCAAGGGCCGGACGTACACCGACTGAATTCCCGTGCTTTTGGCCAGCAGTCGCCCTTGACGGTCGAAAATCTCGCCACGCATCCCGCGCTCGAATTCCGCGGCCTTGTGCTGTCTGGCGGCCATGGCCTGCAACTCCGGCCCACGCACGACCTGAACTTGAAACGCCCGATACCATAGCCCGCCCCAGATCAAGAGAACGCACGTCCCCAACAGAACCATCCGGATCCGGACCCAGTCACGAGGAGAGGATTTGTTCAGACGGTCATTTTTCATACGCTTTACTTCACAAAAAGCCCGTCGAGCTTACGGTCTCAGCATTCTGATCTGGCCAGGTTCGGCCTGACGGAGTTCATTTTCTTCAGCCAACGTCCGCAATCTGGACGAGGACAACAAATTCATGCGTTCCACCTCGAGCTTGGCCTGGAGGTCGTTCTTGCGCTCCAGTTCCGTCTGGAGCTGCTTCAATTCATAGGCCAGGTCCAGACGTTCAATATTGACCCAGACCACCGTCAACCCCAGGATCAACCCGCAAATCCCCAACAAGGACGTGGCCCAATACCAGCCGGTTGATTGTTTTTTTCTGGAAGCGTTGGCGTTTGCACTCATGACATGACCCCGAAAGATCGGAACAACAAGGAAATCATCAATCGGCGATCCGTTCGGCCGCCCGCAGCTTCGCGCTGCGACTGCGAGGATTGGCGGTCAATTCGGCGCTGGATGCGATCAACGGCTTCTTGGTCAATATTTTCAATGTCGTCCGATGGCCGCACAAACAAAAGGGCTGCCTGGGCGGACACAGACAGGCCTTGGCCTGCTCTACGAAATATCGTTTGACAATCCGATCCTCGATGGAATGAAAAGATATTATTACTATTCGAGCGTTTTCAGCCAATCGGGAGACGATTTGAGCTAAAAACCGGCTGAGTTCACCGGTTTCGTCGTTAACGAACATACGCAGAGCCTGGAAGGTACGGGTCGCCGGATGGTTACGGGCCCGAGCCCTTCGGGCCGGCGGATAGGCCTGCTCCACGATGCGCGCCAATTCCAAAGTGGTTTCGATGGGATCGTCACGACGCGCTGTTTCGATGGCCCTGGCGATTCTTCCGCCCAGCGGCTCTTCTCCGAACTCGTAAATAATCTTCGCGAGCTGCCGCGGGGAATAGGCGTTGACCACTTCCCGCGCCGTCAATCCCGCACCGTGGGGATTCATCCGCATATCCAGAGGGCCATCCATGAGGAAGCTGAATCCGCGCTCCGGAGTGTCCACCTGAAAAGAGGAGAAACCAAGATCCAGCAACGCACCATCCAGAAGTTCCCATCCGAGCTCGTCCATGACGTCCGAAAATCGGCTGAAACACTCGTGACGCAACGTCAACTCGGCAGTCGGCCACGTCTCGCGAAGCCTCTTGGTCGCCGTCTCCAAGGCCAAAGGGTCCCGGTCCAAACCCAAGACCCGGGCCCGGCCGTCGGTGGCTTCCAGCACGGCCTGAGCGTGCCCGCCCAGTCCCAGGGTCCCGTCCAGATAGCGCCCCCCCGGTCGTGGTGCGAGATATGTCAGAACCCGGTCGACCAGAACCGGTTGGTGCGTGGGTTGGGCAGTGGGTTCGGGCATGGACGTCACGACGACCTCCCAAGGCCTAAAGACGAAATCGCGGAAGAGAGTACCCGCAACGAGCAACGGCGGACGGGGCCGGAGCGACTACAGACGCAGATCGCACTCTGTCTGAGCCAGAGCGTCCATGACCAGATCAAAGCTCTCTTCCATTTTGCGCCGTTGTTCTTCAAACCGCTCCAAGTCCCAGATCTCGAATTTTCGCCCCACGCCGGCCAGAGCGACTTCTCGTGTGAGACCGGCATAGGTTCGTAAGTGAGGAGGAATGAGAATCCGGCCCTGCTTGTCCAACTCCACTTCCATGGCCCCGGAGATGAAAAAGCGCTGAAAATCTCGTAACTGCCTATTCAGCATGTTGATGCGCTGAAAACTCTCTTCGATGCGTTCCCACTCCTGAAGTGAGTAACCCACCACGCATCCGTCGAAATTCGTCAAAATAATCCGACCATGCGTCCCTACGGTAAGGATAACATCCCGAAATTCCGTAGGAAGCACTAAACGCCCTTTGGGGTCTAGGCTACGATATGCATGTCCACGAAAGGTCATCGAATTTCCACTCATCCCCACATTTTCCCACTTTTTCCCACCATCTTCCGCACATCCTTCTAAATGTCAAGCATTTTTCAATTTTACAGAAATTCCAAGGATTCGCCAATAAATGTGAAAAATAAAGACCACGACGCACATCACGCTCTGAGAGATGAAATCATTGACGTTTCGTCCGTGTAAGTGAGCAGGATGCGCGACGATCCTTCGCCTTCGAAACTCAAGTCCGCGGAAAACGTAACCGAAAAAAGAGCCTCTGGGAGGACAACGTCACGACCTGAACCAAATACGATTGAACCCGCCGCGCAGCATGCCGTCGGCCTGAAAAGCCCGAGAAGTGGAAGGACCAAGATTGTAATTGAAGGAGATTCATCTTAAAGATGAATGTGCGGAAGATAATATAGAAGACGTACCCCTGCCTGGTGAGGAATGTGCATGCCCAAGAAAGACCTGGAACCGAACGAAGACCTGCATGAGGAATATTATCAGGTCAGCCCGGTGATCCTGGAAAGTTTTCCAAAGTTTCGCCTGCCCCTGGACACGTTTGTATTCAGGGAACAGGTCGCCCAACTGATCCCCTTGACCCAGGCCGGTCAGCGAATCTCCGCGGAACAACGCCAGATAATCCTGGACAAATGCGCCCAGGGGTTGGTTTTCGTCGCCCGCAAGGATCACCCGGTTTACGCTGAGCATATCAGCAAGCAGCTCGACCTGGTCTTGGTGGACTCCAGCTTGAAAAGCTCGGAAATCGCCCTGATCTTCCAACAAGGCTTGACCGATCGTTTGAACGCCTTTTTTGAGCAGCCCGTGGCTTCAGTGTTCTTGACCCTGCAAACCGACCTGCTCGTTCTGACCGAATACTTGTGGCAGGACCCATATCGGATAAAAAATCTCAGGAAAAACATCTGGAAAGAACACTCCCTGGCCAATCACGGCGTCAATTCCCTCTTCATGGGATTGGCTTTGTACCTGCGCCTCAATGATGGTGATCTGCGACGCAAGCACCTGGACGAGGTTTCCATGGGGCTGTTGGTCCACGACCTGGGCATGTCCAAGATCCCACCCTTCATCCGCGCCAAGACCCAGCCGCTCTCCAGGGATGAGCTGGAAAAAATCCGGGAACACTGTTGGATCGGGGGGAAAACACTCCACTCCTTGGAAGTTCGCTCGGATTTGATCCTCAAGCAGGCCCTGGAGCACCATGAACGATTGGACGGCAAAGGTTATCCGCAAAAGCTGCCCGGCAAGGAGATTTCCATGGTCGGCCAATTGTGCGCGGTGGTGGATTCCTATTGTGCCATGATCACCGATCGGCCGTACGCCGAGGCCCTGAGCTCGGGAAGCGCACTGAATGCACTGAGTCAGAGCCCCGGCTACAACGACAAAATGGTCCGCGCGATGATGGGCATGATGATGGGATGAAGACGGGAAAACGTGAGGCGGGTCAGTCGAAGTCGGCCAGCAACGCACCAATGTGCACCCCGTCACCCAGGCTGGTCTGCTGGTATTCGGCCCGGATGCGCCAGAGGGCCTCTTGGAGCTGATCGCTGCTGATGCCGTTGCGCAGGGAGGTGTAGGCCTCCATGAAGGCGGCCAGATTGTCGCAGACCTTGAGCAGCTTGCCGTCCTTGGGGTCGAAGCGGTCCTGGTTATAGGTGGTCTGGAGCTGGTCCCAGTTCACTTCCCGGATCAGCCCGTCCAGGATGATCGTGCTCACGAACTCCGACCCCACGTCCAAGCCCAGAAAGTAAGACAACCGTTCCGACAGATCCGTATACCCGCCCTTGGCCAGAGGCGCGAAGACCCGCCGCTCCAACTCCTTGAATTCATACTCCCGGATCAAATCGCCGATCCGGGCCACCGAACGCTTCACCGGTGAAATAATGTCCCTGGTCAGCAGTTCCGGCAAATCGTGGACCAGCCCGGCGAAAAAGTTGTTTTGCGACCGGGACCGGCACGCCCCCACCGCCAAGCTGAAAAAATAACTGAAGCAGGCCACCACGAACATATGCCCCAGGACCGAGGTTTCCGGAACCCTCGGGGTCTGCGACCATCGCTTCTGGAACCGCAGCTGTCCGCTGAGGTGCGCCAGCCGCCCCAGATGGCTTCCCGTGCCCTGAAGCAGTTCCGGCATGCCCGCCAGTTCCCGGTGGGTCTCCAGTTGTCCGCGAAAGCTCTCCTCGATCTCCTCCAATTCGTCGTCATAGTTCTGGACGTGGGTGATCAGGTGGAACTCCCATCGGCTGGCGTAGCTGTGGGCCGCGTCCAGAATCCGCCGCGCCAGATCCCCTTCCTCCGGATGGTCCAGCCAGAGCCGCAACCGGTCCCAGAAGGGCATGCCGAGGCACTCCACACGGGGCTTGAGCCGGTCCAGGACCCAGTCCGTCAATTGGCGGTAATGGGCCGGATTGGCCTTGATCTGATAAAACACCGGCGGCTTGATATCCGTGATTACCAGCCGGTAGAGATATTCAAAAATCCCGCCCTCCACGATCCGTTCGCCGATAGCCAACCTCTCTTCCGCAGACATCTCCCGGGTGTTCAGTTCAAAGAGCATCCAGGCCACAATCATCTTATGAGCCTGCTTGTCGACCTCCATCAATTCCATGGGCCGCAGCTTGTCGTTCCAGCGCTTCATGAACGATCCGGAGAAGATGAGCTGCAAAAGGCTTTTGCGGATTCCGGGCATGGATCAGACTCCTTGATCACCTGTTATCGTCAAGTCGCCGCGTTTCGCCGTGGCGCAATAAAAAGAAGTCGTCTTCGGCCAGGCCGTGTCGTTGCCGGGCTTCGGCCAGGTCGGCGATGGGCTGATCCAAGGGCTCGTCCGTGATCCCGTGAAAAGTTCCCCAATGCACGCCAATGGAGCGGCGAGCCTGGACGTCCCGGTGCACCAGCACCGCTTCCTCCGGGTTAATGTGCTGGCTCTGCATGAACCACCTTGGTTCATACGCACCCACCGGGATAGCTGCCATGTCGAAGCCGCCGAAGCGTTCTCCGATGTCCTTGGTATCCTGGGAATAGCCCATGTCTCCGGCGAAATAAAAGATGAAGTCCGGCTGCTCCACCACCCAGCCGCCCCACAGGGTCTGATTTCGATCCCGCAAGGTTCGTTGGGACCAGTGCTGGGCCGGAACAAAATGCACCATGGTTCGCTCTGCTTCGTCGCCCAATTCCAGCTGGTCCCACCAGTCAAAATCTCGCACTTGCCCCTGGGAGTCGGGGACGTTGCGCTCGAACCACTCCTTGATCCCCAGGGGGACCATGAAAAGCGGTGAACCTCCGGACTGAGCCGCGAGCCCGCGCACCGAGCGAAGATCCAGGTGGTCGTAATGGCTGTGAGATATCAGCACCAGGTCGATGCGCGGCAATTCATCCAAAGCTAATCCCGGTGGTTGCCACCGCTTCGGTCCGGCCCATTGCACCGGGGAGGCCCGCTGCGAGAAAATGGGGTCCGTAAGAATGTTCAGACCGCCCATCTGCATCAGCACCGTGGCGTGGCCGATCCAGGTCGCCGCTGGCTCGGAGCGGTTGGCTTGCAGATACTCCAGGTCCGGAGCCACCGGGGCCAGTTCCAGAGTCGGCTTCTTGGGCAAACCAGCCAGCCGCCTCTGAAAAAACCAGCGCCAGAAGTCCAGGCCGCTGGGCCGGGAGTGGGGATAGTTGTTCTGAAAGCCCGTGGGGGTGTGGTGCGGCTTGTCGGGGTCGTAGTGCGGATTCTTGCCGGAGCATCCGCCCACAAGGGAGGTCATCAGGATCAAGGCTAGCAGAACAATTGGTTTCATGAATCAATCCGTGAAAAGCTCCGTCCTTCGCTGCGTTGTCCGTCGGGAAGAGCGGCATGGGGTTGGGCAAGGGGCATGGCCACGATCAATCGAATGCGGCCGGGCGGGTCGGGTCCGCCAGGTGACGGCGGACTTCGGTGAGGTGGACGTGGTTGGTACGGTGCTCGGAAAGCGGTGGCAGATGATTGAAGGGGAAAAAGCCCACGTCCGAGGTTTCATCGCTGGTCGAGGGCGCTCCGCCGGTCAGTTCGCAGAGAAACAGCACCTTGTAGGCATGGAAGAACTCCATGGGCCGGCCGGCCCGGTTGGCGTCGTACACGCCGATCAGCCGGATCGGCTTGGCCTCGTATCCGCTTTCCTCGAGAATCTCCCGGGCGATCATGGCCGAAGGGTACTCGCCCACGTCGGCCCAGCCGCCGGGCATGGCCCATTTGCCGTCGGTCCGCTCCCGGACCAGCAGAATGCGGTCGTCCCGGACCACGGCTCCGCGCACGTCCACTTTGACCGTGGCATAGCCGGGCTGCACCAGAAACGTGCGCAGAATTTCATCCGTCTCCAGGCAGGTCCGGCTGGACACCATTTCCGAGGCCAACTCCAGCAGGCGATGGTAGCGGATACGTTCGTAATGGGTCTGGGCAAAGGCGAGACCGGTCTGGCTCAGGGCTTGAATCTCCCTGGACCAATCCAGCCATTGGGAGGGTGGGTCATGTTCCATGGTCTGGACGATACAAAAAAAACTCCCCGAGAACAATCGTTTCGGGGAGTTTGAGAGCGAAAATCAGTGATCAGAATCCGCGAAATGCCAACATATTGAAGGACTTGTATCCACCCTCCACATCCTCGGCGTAGCGGCAACCCAGTGGAGAATCACTGGGCTTGTATCTGATGTCCTCGTTGGACCCCTTAAAAATCATGCACTCATTGTTTTCACAGACCAGCAACGCCCCCCAGCCGGAATCCGGCGGTCCAAAGGTCGAGGTCAACTCCACGCCGCAATGGGGGCAGCAACGCTTTTCAGACATTTTTCAAAATCTCCTTACGGTTTGGTTGATGAAAGGGTGCTCTAGGTTTTGAGACGCAATACGCATCCTGTTCGCCCCGAGCTTTGCAAACATGAACAGCGACGCGCGTCAAGCGTGTTCGTAATAAGGAGATAAGGCCGATCTTTCGAATGACAAGGACCAATTTTCCCTTCGGGACACGGCGGTGCAGAGGTGGATGAACCTTAGGGGCGACCGGCCGGTCGCCCCTCCTCCCAAAGGCCGTTGAGCCAGAATCAGGCCAGCTCGAAGCGGTCCAGGTTCATGACCTTGGTCCAGGCCGCGACGAAGTCGCGCAGGAACTTTTCCTGGGCGTCGTCCTGGGCGTAGACTTCGGCCAGGGCGCGCAATCGCGAGTTGGAGCCGAAGATCAGGTCCACGCGGGTGCCGGTCCACTTCAGGTCTTTGGACGTGCGGTCCCGGCCTTCAAACGTATCCCCGGCCTCGGACGTGGCCTTCCATACCGTGCCCATATCCAGCAGATTGGTGAAGAAGTCGGTGGTCAGGGCTCCAGGTCGGTTCGTGAACACGCCGTGGGCCGATCCGCCAACGTTGGCCCCCAACATCCGTAACCCGCCAACGAGCACGGTCATTTCCGGGGCGCTCAGGGTCAACAGTTGGGCCCTGTCCACCAGCATTTGCTCGGCGGACACGGAATAAGCCTTCTTCTGATAGTTGCGGAAACCGTCGGCTTCGGGTTCCAGCAGGGCGAAGGATTCCTGATCGGTCTGGTCCTGTGAGGCGTCCGTACGGCCAGGGGTAAAGGGCACCTCCACGGCATGTCCCGCGGCCTTGGCCGCGGCCTCGACACCGGCGCATCCGGCCAAAATGATCAGGTCCGCCAGGGAGACCTTCTTGCCGCCGGATTTGGCCGCGTTGAACTCCTTTTGGATGGATTCCAGCACGCCCAGCACCTTGGCCAGTTGCTCTGGCTGATTCACGGCCCAATCCTTTTGCGGCGCCAGACGAATCCGTGCGCCGTTGGCCCCGCCGCGCTTGTCCGAGCCGCGGAAGGTTGAGGCCGAGGCCCAGGCCGTGGAGACCAACTCCGCCACGGACAGGCCGGAAGCCAATACCTTGGCCTTGAGGTCGGCCACGTCCTTGGCGTCAACCAGAGGGTGGTCAACAGCCGGAACCGGGTCCTGCCAGATCAGGTCTTCGGCCGGGACTTCCGGGCCGAGGTAACGGGCCTTGGGGCCCATGTCCCGGTGAGTCAGCTTGAACCAAGCCCGGGCAAAGGCGTCCGAGAATTCTTCAGGATTTTCCAGGTAACGCCGGGAAATAGGTTCATAGATGGGATCGTAACGCAAGGACAGGTCCGCAGTGGTCATCATCGGTCGACGCTTCTTCGAGGGATCGTGGGCGTCCACGATCATGTCCTCGTCTTCCACGTCCTTGGCCAGCCACTGGTTTGCGCCAGCCGGGCTCTTGACCAGTTCCCACTCGTATTTGAACAGTACCTTCAGATAGCCCATGTCCCACTTGGTCGGGTTGGGCTTCCAGGCCCCCTCGATGCCGCTGCTGATGGTATCGCCGCCTTTTCCGCTGCCAAAGCTGCTCTTCCAGCCGAAGCCCTGTTCTTCAATCGGGGCAGCTTCTGGTTCAGGGCCTACGTGGTCGGCAGGTCCCGCGCCGTGGCACTTGCCAAAGGTGTGACCACCAGCGGTCAGGGCCACGGTCTCTTCATCATTCATGCCCATGCGGGCAAAGGTTTCCCGCACATCCCGGCCCGAGGCCACCGGGTCAGGGTTGCCGTTCGGGCCTTCGGGGTTCACGTAGATCAGGCCCATCTGCACCGCGGCCAGCGGATTTTCCAAGTCCCGTTCCCCACTGTAGCGCTTGTCGTCCAGCCACTCACCTTCGGAGCCCCAGTAGATGTCCTCTTCCGGTTGCCAGATGTCCTCACGTCCGCCGCCGAAGCCGAAGGTCTTGAAACCCATGGACTCCAACGCACAATTGCCTGCCAGAATCATCAGGTCGGCCCAGGAGAGCTTGTTGCCGTATTTTTTCTTGATCGGCCAGAGCAATCGCCGAGACTTGTCCAGATTGACGTTGTCCGGCCAACTGTTGATGGGCGCGAAACGCTGGTTCCCGGTGCCCCCACCGCCGCGTCCATCCGCCGTGCGGTAGGTGCCCGCGCTGTGCCAAGCCATGCGGATCATCAAACCGCCGTAATGGCCCCAGTCCGCCGGCCACCACTCCTGAGAGTCGGTCATCAGGGCGACGAGATCCTTTTTCACCGCGGCCAGGTCGAGCTTCTTGAACTCCTCGGCGTAGTTGAAATCCGGCCCCAAGGGGTTGGAGGCCGGGGCGTGCTGATGCAGAATGTCCAGATCCAGTTGATTGGGCCACCATTCGCGATTCGACGTGCCTTTGGCGGCCGGGTGGTCGTGCGTCTTGCCCGTGACGGGGCATTTTCCTGATTCACTCATGCTGCGATCTCCTTTTCGTTCCGTGAACGGTTGAGGTTCTGAGGGATGGTTCAGATTGGCGGAATAATTGGTTGACAGTTCAAGATGATTATGAACTGGTTGGTCCGGGATCGATTCAGGTGCGACCAACATACGACATTGCCTCCCCCGTAGGGGCACGGCGCGCCGTGCCCCTACGGGGGAGGGCTACTCCTACAAAAGTGTTAACCCGTTCTGAACCATGCTG
>SKYX01000326.1 GCA_007127655.1 Desulfonatronum sp. | reverse complement strand
GATTGGCCTGCGACCGGACCTGAAAGTCGTTGTCCCTGGTTCGCTTCCAGCTCAAATCCGTCCCATCGAGGACAAGCGCAAGTGGGATTGATCCCCCTTCGGGCGTTGCCGGCGGTTCTCGTCCTCCTGACTCTCCTGGTCCTGAACCTCGGCTGCGCCCGCCTTCTCCCTCCAAGTCAGCCCATCCCCGAGACCGTGGCGGTCCCGCGGCCCGGCACGCTCTTCCTGGCTGACGGGCGCCAGGTCGAACCCTCCGAGCTGACGGCCCTGGTCGCGTCCCACGACTTCATCCTGATCGGCGAGTCTCACGCCAATGCCTGCGACCATCAATTTCAGGCCGAAGTTTTGAACAACTTGGCTCGGTCCGGTCTGCCGCTTGCCGTGGGGCTGGAGATGGTTCCCTGGTCCGCCCAGAAGACCCTGGACGCGTTTCACCGTGGTGAGGTCAGCCTGAATGAACTGGAAGACAAATTAGGCTGGCAAGACTACTGGGGATACAACTTTACCTTCTATCGGCCGATCCTGGCTCAAGCCAAGGAGTCCAGCATTCCGGTTTACGGCCTGAACGTGCCCAAGGACCTGCTGCAACGTATCCGCGTCAAAGGTCTGGAGAGCATCCCCGCCGAAGAACGCGGTCTGCTCCCATCCGCGTTGATTCCTCCCCCGCCGCCGCAGCGGGCGATGATCGAAGAGGAGTACCATCGGCATGTGGAGTTGATGCCGGATCGGACCATGGAAGCCGGGTTTGAGTTGGAGCGCTTCATGACGATTCAGTCCCTCTGGGACACCCAGATGGCTTATGCAGCGATCCAGCGGCGCGGAGCGGATGACACCATGGTCATCCTGACCGGAGCCGCCCATGTGGAGTATGGTCATGGGATCGCCTATCGGCTCGGCCTGCTGGACGAAGCCCCCCAAATTCTGTCCTTGATCCCCTGGCGCGGCGGATCGGCTCCGGACCCCACGGCCGGGGATTTCTTTTTCTACTGCCCGGAACCGCCAAGACGCTTGGGCATGCTCATTGCCTGGGTCGACGACCAGGTGGTCGTCACCGGCGTGATTCCAAACTCCCTGGCCCAGGCAGCCGGGTTGCAACCTGGAGACGTCCTGCTCGCCGCGGACGACACACCCATCACAACTCTGGAAGTCTTGCACACCGCCGGAGTCCAGGCCAAAAGCGAACAACGCCCCCTGCGCCTGAGAGTACTCCGCGACGGCGACCAAATCACCATCCCCATCACCTCCCCCTGACCACGGCCACCACCAGCTCCTCCGCTTCCAGACATCGTGACCCCGACTCCTGACTCCTAACTCCTGACTCCTGAATTCTGACTCCTGACTCCCACCAACCATGCCCGAATTGCCTGAAGTGGAAACCATTGCCCGAGGACTCCGGCCTCTGCTCACAGACCGGACCGTCACCAGTGTGCCGTTCATTGCCGCGCACCTGGCCAAAGGTAACCGAGACCTAGCCCGAGAAGTGATCGGGCGGACCATCCGCGGTGTCTCCCGCCGGGGGAAATTATTGTTTCTGGAATTTCCGGAACAGGACGTGATGGCGTTTCATCTGCGCATGACCGGAAGGCTGGGTCTCATGCCCTCCGGCCTTCCGCCAGTCTCGCACGTGCATTTATTGTTGGACCTGGACGACGGGACCGCGCTGTATTTTCAGGACCAACGCAAATTCGGGACCTGCGGCCTGTTTACCGGCAAGGACTTGAAGCGATGGCCCTTTTATCGAAACCTCGGACCAGAGCCCTTGGGGGTGGATTTGGAGACCTTCTCGAAGCGGATTATTGGAAAGAAGAGTAGAATCAAGGCCTTGCTGCTGGATCAGCGGGTCATTGCCGGGATCGGCAACATCTACGCCGATGAGAGCCTCTTCAGAGCGGGCATCCATCCGGCGACGCCGGGGAACCGGATCGCCCCGGATCGCCTGGCCGGACTCCTGGGCGCCCTCCAGAGCGTCCTGGAAGAAGCCATCGCCGCCGGAGGCAGCTCCATCCGGGACTACCGCACAGCAGCCGGGCTTGTGGGCACGTTTCAGAACACCTTTCAGGTCTACGGGCGGAGAGGCCTGCCCTGCGTGAGTTGCGGCACGCCTCTTCAGACCACCAAGGTCGCCGGGCGCACCACCTGTTTCTGTCCAAGCTGTCAGGTGATCTGAGGGCGAACCGTGATCAGCCGGGCCAAACCAGATCAACGCTCAAGACGATCATCCAGACCCCGAGGCAGACCTTGACCACCGTGCCGAAAACCTTGTTCCACATCGCCCCCCAGGCGGCCCGTCGCGCGGCCGCCATCGGGTAGCCCTGGCCCAGTTCGATCAGCAGGCTGCCCGCGTAGGCTCCCAGAAAGGAGCCGGGGACCGCGCCCAGCCCGAAAAAAAAGGGAGCGCCGAAGACGCCCCCGATAATAGCCCCGACCACGGCCGCCCAGGCCCCTTTCCGGCTGCCGCCGTATCGCCGCCCGCCCCACATCTGGGCCGCGAACTCCACGACCTCGCCCAGCACGCAGAGCGTAAGCAAGGCCGCAAAAAAACCTATCCCGCCATCGAACCCCGGGTGCATCCAGCCCCAGCCCGCCACAGCGGCCAAAATCAGCCAGTTGGCCGGCAGGCCGAACACGTGCAGCAACAGTAGCAGGCCGAGAAATGCCAGAAACAACCCGGCCAGGATGAAGGAGAGCAGTTCAGCTCCCATAGCCTCAAGCCCCTTCCCTAAGTCATCGCCCCCAGGACTACTGTCCCCGCAAATCGCAGACCCGCTGAGCCTTGCCCTCGGAACAGGGCAGGCTCCGGGGCTCCACCAGCTCCACCTTGGGCGTGACAAGCAATTCATCACGCAGCAGGCCGGTGATTTTGCTCTGGAGTTTCTTGAGTTCCCGCATGTCTTCCACGAAAAATTCGCTCTTTACTTCCACCTGCACCTTGAACTGATCCAGGTATCCCTCGCGTTCCAGCACGATAAGATAATTCTGCCCCACTTCCGGAATGCCCATCAGCACGCGTTCCACCTGCATCGGGAAGATGTTCACGCCCTTGATGATGATCATGTCGTCGCTGCGTCCGACGATCCGGTCAATGCGGCGATGCACCCGACCGCAGGGGCAATCCCCAGGCAGGAAGCGGGTCAGGTCCCGGGTGCGATAGCGCAGGATCGGCATGCCCTCGCGGGTCAGCGTAGTCAGGACCAGCTCGCCAACCTCCCCTTCCGGGACCGGTTGCAGCGTGGCCGGGTCGATGATTTCCGGCAGAAACGCATCTTCCCAGATATGCATCCCATTTTGCTCCGGACACTCAAAAGCCACTCCAGGACCGTTCATCTCGGATAGCCCATAAGAGTTGTAGGCCTTCACTCCGTACAATTCCTCGATCCGTCGGCGAATCTCCTCGGAATGCGGCTCCGCGCCGATCAAGGCAGTCTTCAGATGTAACCCGCTCGGCTCCACGCCCAGGGACTGGAACACCGTGGCCAGATGCAGGGCATAGGAGGGAATGATGTGAATCACCGTGACGCAAAAATCCTGAAGCAATTTGATCTGCCGTTTGCTGTTGCCCGCACCCGCTGGGATGGTCAGGCATCCCAAACGCTCCGCGCCGTAATGGATGCCCAGACCTCCGGTGAACAGACCGTACCCGCTCATGTTCTGAAAGACATCCCCGGGCCGCACCCCGACCATATGGAAGCAGCGGGCCACCAGGTCGGCCCAGGTCTGAATGTCCCCGGCGGTATGAAAAATCACCGTCGCCGCGCCGGTGGTCCCGGAAGAGGCGTGCAGGCGGACCATTTCCTCCTTGGGCCGACAAAGCAGCCCGTCCGGATAACTGGACCGCAAATGTTCCTTCCCAGTCAGGGGCACTCGCGCCAGGTCGTCCAGGCCACGGACTTGCTCGACCTGAAGGCCGTGCTCCTGAAACAATCGGGCATACAGCGGGGAGCACGCTGCCGCTTCCGTCACGCTGCGCAGCCTGACGGACTGCAAGCCTTCCAGTTCCTTGCGGTCAAGGCCTTCCAAGGGATCAAAAAACACGGTGCCTCCTTCTTGTCTTACGGGGACAGGCGCGTAGGAAACAATCCTACGCGCCGGATTGAAAACTTTCCGAGGGCGGCGGGACGTCGACCAGGTTTTCGAACGCGGTGAACGAGTCCAGATAGGCGAGTTCCAGTTCGCCCACGGGCCCGTTGCGCTGTTTGCCGATGATGATCTCCGCGATGCCCTTTTTGGGGTTGCCTTCCTGCTTGTTGTAAACCTCGTCACGGTAAATGAAGGCAATTACGTCCGCATCCTGTTCGATCGCGCCGGATTCGCGCAAGTCCGAAAGCATCGGCCGCCGGTTACTGCGTTCCTCGACCTTGCGGTTGAGCTGGGCCAGGGCGACCATCGGCAGGTCCAGTTCCTTGGCCAGCCCCTTCAGTGTCCTGGATATTTCGGAAATTTCCTGCTCGCGAGAGTCGATCCGCCGACTGGCCCGCATCAACTGCAGATAATCCACGACAACCAGGCCCAAATTCTTTTCGGATTTAAGCCTGCGGCACCTGGCCCGGAGGTCCAGGGTTCCCAGGGCCGGGGTGTCGTCAATGAACATGGAGGCCTGGGACAGGGCGTCCGCGGCATGGTACAGGCGGGTCCAGTCCTCGTCATTCAGGAAACCGCGGCGAAACCTGGCCAGGTCCACCTTGCCCCAGGAGCAGAGCATGCGCATCATCAGCTGCTCCTTGGACATTTCCAGGGAAAAGATGGCCGTGGGGACATCCTTGAGGATGGCGGCCCGCATGGCGATGTTCAGGGCAAAAGCGGTCTTGCCCATGCTGGGCCGGGCCGCGATGATGATCAGGTCCGAGGGTTGCAGCCCGGCGGTCATCTCGTCCAGCTTATGGTAACCCGTGGGCACGCCGGTAACCAACTCCTGGCGCTCGACCCGCTTTTCCAGGTGCTCGAAGACCTGATTGACCAGTTCTTTGGTGGTGGAAAAAATGCTCTTGGTTCTGTTCTCGGAAATGGCGAAAATAGCTGCTTCCGATTCGTCCAGAACCTTGTCCACGTCCTGCCCGCCCTCGTGACAGTTGACCACGATGTCGGACGCGGCGCCGATCAGCCGCCGCAGAATGGCCTTGTCCCGAACGATCCGGGCATAGGATTCGCCATGGGAGGCGGCGACCAGGGATTCGGTCAGGGAGGCCAGATATACCGGGCCGCCTACTTCTTCCAGGATCCCTGAGCTTTGAAGGTGGTCGACCAGGGTGACCAGGTCAATAGGCACCCGGCGCTGGTAGAGCTGAATGCAGGACTGAAAAATACTCCGATGAGCCGGAGAGTAGAAATCGTCCTCGCCGACGATTTCGAGGAGCGCGTCGATCAGGTCCGGACGCAAAAAAATCCCCCCCAGAACCGCCTGTTCGGCTTCCAGGTTCTGAGGGGGCGTCTTGCCGGTGATGGTCGTCGCCTTTGCGGCAACGGTATTTTTTTGAGGTGAGCGAGGCACAAGCCGGTCCCTACGGGGAAGAGACTACTCCTCCGTTTGCGTTGCTTCGACGGCAGGCTCGGTCATCTCGACCGCGTCCGTTTCTGGAGCCGCTGCCTGGGCCACCTGCTCAGCATCGTGACGAACCACGGCAACCTGAAGCTGAGCCCGGATGTCCTGAAAGACCCGGACTTCAACAGTGAACTCGCCCAGAGCGCGCAACGGCTCGTTGAGCTGGATGGTCTTCTTGTCCACGTCCAGTTCGTGATCCGCTTTCAACAGATCGGCAATGTTCGCGGAGGTCACCGAACCGTAGAGCCTTTCGCCTTCGCCGACGCGCACGGGTATCCGCAACGCCACGGCGCTGATCTTGTCGGCCAGTTCCTGCGCCGCGAAGCGCACGGCGTCAAGTTTTTCCTGAAGTTTTTTCCGCTCCAACTCGAAACGCTTCTTATTGGCTGGAGTGGCCAGCATGGCCAGCCCTTGAGGGATCAAGTAGTTGCGGCCATACCCGGGTTTGACGTTGACCACTTGGCCCAGCGCACCCAGGTTGTCCATATTTGTACGCAAAATGATTTCCATAACCAACTCCCTCCTAGCCGGTGGTCCGTTTCATGGCGTCAACGCTATGCGTGGCCGTGTAGAACAACAGAGCCATCTGCCGGGCGCGCTTGATTTCCGTGGTCAACTCCCGCTGGTGCTTGGCGCAGGTTCCGGTCACGCGGCGGGCGATAATCTTGCCCCGCTCGTTGATGAAGTCCCGCAGCAGGTCGGGGCGCTTGTAGTCCATCTTCAGATCCTTGGACGCGCAGAATCGACAAAACTTTTTCCGGGGGGTGAACTTTCTGAATGCCATGTTCAGCTCTCCTTGGGTTCTTCGTAGGTATCGGCCAGCTTCACGCAAAGAAACTTGTACACCCCGTCCGTAATCCGCAGATTCCGCTCCATTTCCGCGACAACCGCGCCCGAGGCCGCGTATTCCAGACGGAAATAATGGCCGCGAGTCTGCTTGCGCACCGGATAAGCCAAGGTTCGCATCCCCCAGTCGTCCTCCGCCAGGATCTTGCCCCCGTCCCGCTCCACAATAGTGGACATTCCGGAAAGAATCTCCTGACGACGCTCTCCCGGCATTTCCGGGCTAAAGAGCATCAATGTTTCATAGTGCCGCATGATCGTCTCCTCCTTGCGGTCTGATTCGGCCCTGGCCCCCAAGGCCAGAGCAAGGAAAAGAGGGAACATAAGCCCAGGGATCTCGTTTTGTCAATCTGGGCTGATTTTGTGGGCTGATTTTGTGGCCAGGGCAATTTTGTTCTCAGCTCTCAACTCCCAGCATCTATCGGATCGGTACCGAAATCGGTATCGACATTGGAAGGTTTCCAAAGATGTATTCCCCCGAGCCACTTGGCAGGAAAACGGATGCCCTTCTTAGCATCCTGATTTTTTTCTGGAATCCAGCACCACATCCAAAAACATCCTGGACCTCCAATTGATGGGGAATATTTACAAAAAATCGCGATTATCGACGAATGAATAAAGAATACTGAGAGAGAACTGTCTAATAGTGATCAAAAATTAAGACGCTATTATGTCGCATGGAAAAGAAAACAATGATAATTCCCCCATTATCGGAGCAGGCAATCTCCAATATTCTGAGGCTCTTTATGCGTTTCGGGCAGGCGGATCTTTCCGCGGTCAGGCAGGTCCGCCAGGGTGCGACATGCGTACACCCCTTCGAAACAAGCACGGAACTGTAGGGGCTCCCCTTGCGGGTGCCCAAGGTTAGCGCGGAATGGAGGAGTATCGCCGTTACCTTGGTTGTTCGATCAATTGCCTGGGG
>SKYX01000048.1 GCA_007127655.1 Desulfonatronum sp. | reverse complement strand
CGGTGTCGCGGCACCAGCCAGTACTCGACTTCGCGCAGCAAGCCGAAAATGTGCGACCGGGTGCTCAGGCCCAACAGAAGCCACTTGGCTTGTCTGCCGACGGTGACCGCGGAGCCGCTCCGGGTACCGTAGTCCGGATCCTTGGCCAAAAGCCCGTGGTCGTTGATGGCGTGCATCATCATCACGATGTCCGGCTTGTCCTGCGCGACATGGTTGAAGTAGTTGTTGACGCTGTCGTGGGCGGTGTTTCCCGAACGGGCGGCGTTCAGAATGTTCGCGGAGATGCCTTGCTCGTTCAGCAGATCCGAGACCAGGGCCGGAAAGCGCAGTTCCGGGCGGACGTACCGGCATTCCGTGGTGGAGCCGCCGAGGAAGGCAATGGTCACGTCCGGCTCGCCGAATTGATCCGCGGGCAGGATATAGCCGCGCTCGTTGGTCCGAAATTCCACGAACGGGTCGTCCGGGTCGAGCCAAGCCCGGTTCAGGGTTCGGTCCAGAAGCGGCGTGAGCAGCCGCAGTTCGACCACCTCCGCGGTGAAGGTCCTCTGGTAAGGATTTTGCCAGACCAACCGCAGGGCAAGTTCCATCACGAAGACGGCGATCACGAAGGCGACCAGGCTTAATAATAATTTTTTAGAAAACGTGTGCATGCGAAAAACCTTGACGGTACGGCGAGGAAAGACGTGACGGAAGCGGCGGAAATCAACCTTGACCTGGTTTGGGGCGGTAGCGCACGATCCTTGCCGGAAGACCCATGGCCACTGCATAGTCGGGCAGATCCTTGGAAACTACCGCTCCGGCGCCCACCACGCAGCCGTTGCCGATGCGCACTCCGTCCAGGACCACCACCCCCGTGCCCAGCCAGACGTCATCGCCGATTATCAATGGTCCTCTGGAGGCCCAGCCCATGTCCATCATCGGAATATCCGTTCTGTCCGTTTTGTAGTGCCCTCCGCCAATAAGGCAGTTTGGGCCAATCAGGCCGAACTTGCCGATCTCAACTCTGGAGATGGATGAGATGATCGTGTTGGCGCCGACTTCCGTGCGCGCGCCAATGGTGGTGGAGCCGATCTTGGCCTGGACCATGCAGTTGCGGGAAACGATCACCTCGTCGTGGATGGTGATCCCCTCGCTTTCCATGCCGGAGGCGTCCAGCAGGGCGTTGTCGTCCACCCCGACCCTGTGGCCCAGGGTGATTTTGCCGGGATGGCGGATGCTCACGCCGCGTCCGATGATCAGGCCGGAGCCGACGGATCGGAACATGCGGCGATAGCACTTCCGGCGAAGAAAGAATCCGAGACTGGAGGGCATGTTGCAGAAAAGCAGGTTGACGAGTTCGTAATAGGCCAGAGACAGCGGACCGGCCTCGCCGAGGACTTTTCTGACATAGCAGCGCAAGGGGGAAGAAGTTGCGTCGTTGAGCTGAGCCGCAAGGGAGCAACGGACGTGTGGGGGCTGCGAGGGTGAGTTGATCATGTTTTCTCTGGCTTGTAAGCGCCGAAGGCCGCGCTTTGAAACGGGGTTGCGCTTGGAGCGCGGCGGAGGATGACGGGCATGACGCGAAAAATGTGCATCAGTCCTGAACTAAAAAGGCGATATCAGATGCCTCGGGTTGCCTGGAGCGTGCGCTTCGGGTAAGGAGCCGGGATTCAGATCGCAACGCAAGCTCCCTTCTCGTCGCCTTCCGCCATCGCGGCAGACACTGTGAATGTTATTTCACCGCACAAAGCAGAACGACATGCCAGAAATCGAAATGGAATACAAGATTCACGGCGGTCGCTTTCCCGGAATCGCTGAACAATGCCTTCACCCATAGCCCATCTTGCAGCCGGCGCGGCCATCGCGACCGGGTTCACCCGCAACATCGACGATCCTGCGCAACGTCGCCTGGTCTGGGGCGCTGCTCTTTTCTTTTCCGTAGCTCCAGATCTGGACGCCATCCCCGGTTTCATGACCGGAAACATGGCCCTCTACCACAACCAGATCACGCACAGCCTTTTTTTCGGCGTTGCGGCCTGCCTGCTTGCCACGGGCATTTTCGGGCTTTTTTTCAGGCGGTTTCTTGACTGGTGGAGTTATCCGCGTATAGCCTCCTTGGCGTTGGTATCTTACGGCCTGCATTTGGTCATGGACGCCGCGACCCTCGGCCCCGGCGTGAAGTTGCTCTGGCCGTTCACGGACGAGCGCTTTTTCACCCCTTTTCCCCTGTTTTACGGAGTACGCCACTCCGAGGGTCTGTTCTCTTCGAGCCACCTCATAACCATCGGCAGCGAACTGGCTGTGGTCGTGGGGGTTCTGCTTGCAGCCCGCTGGCTTGCCTGTTCGCGCTACCCGACTTCCAAGTCGGTTTCCGTTGAGCCATGACCAGGAGCCTGGGGCCTCTGCACATCAGAGTCAGTATGAAAAACGACATGTACACTTGGGCGCAAGTGTGAACTTTTTTACCTGATCAACCTCATACGAATGCGATCCTCGTGGTTTCCGTGCGGCACGGCGTCTTGCCACGCCATTGACCGCACACCAAGGCCACTTTGAGTCGCCCAATGGATGATTGTCATGAAATGCTTGTTCATTTACCGCACGGCCTCCCTGGACATCACCGATCCCATGGGCATCATGTGCCTGATCGGCAGCGTGAAGCAGGGCGGCCATGAAGCGGACCTGATGCTGACCAACCTGGAAAAGGATCTGTTCAAGGCTGTCAAGGAATACCGGCCTGACGTGATCGGCTTTTCGCTGACCAGCGGCTCCGAGGATTACTACCTCGAGCTGATCCGACGGTTGCGCAAGCACGTTTCCTTCCTGTCCATCGTCGGCGGTCCGCACCCGACCTTTTTTCCCGAGATCATTGAGGAACCCGAGGTGGACATAATCTGTCGGGGCGAAGGGGACGAGGCCATCGTGGATCTGCTGGACTGCCTACAGAAGGGCGAGGACTACTCGGGAATCCGCAACCTGTGGGTCAAGAAAGACGGGCAGGTGATCAAGAATCCCATGCGCCCCCTGATCCAGGATCTGGATTCATTGCCCTATCCGGACCGGGATTCCTTCTTGAAATACTACGCCTACGCCAACAGCAGCACGAAGCACTTTCTTTCCAGTCGCGGATGTCCGTACGACTGCACCTATTGCTTCAACCACATGCTTAAGCGGCTGTACAAGGACGAAGCCGGGCCAGGGAAGTATTGTCGGCTGCGCAGCGTGGAGAACGTGATCCGGGAAGTGGAGCATGTCCGGGACAACTACCCCTTGAAAATCGTCTACTTCCATGACGACCTGTTCATCATGAACAAGGAATGGCTCAAGGAGTTTTCCGCGGCCTACAAGGCCAGGATCGGCCTGCCCATGATCTGCTATGTCCGGGCCAACCTGGTGACCGAGGAGGTGGTCCGGTACCTGCACGAAGCCAACTGCATCACCATTGCCATGGGCGTGGAAAGCGGCAACGAGAGCATTCGCAAGAACGTGCTCAAGCGGAACATGACCGACGGACAGATCCTCAACGCGGCCCGCCTGTTCCACAAGTACGGCATTTCCATCATGACCCAGAACATGGTCGGCCTGCCGGACGAAACCATCGAAAACGCCTATGAGACCATTAAACTGAACATTCTGGTCAAGCCGTCCTACGCCTGGGTCTCCATATTTCAGCCCTACCCCCGCACCGAGATGCACGCCTACTGCATCGAAAAGGGCTATCTCGACCCGTCACACCAACAGCACGCCTCCTATCAGGTAGAGTCGCCCATCAACACGGGGATAACGAAACAGGAGTTTGAGAACCTGCACAAGTTTTTCGCCTTGATCATTGAATTTCCCTCCCTGATGAACCTGTCCCGCAAGCTGATCCGCTGGCGTGGGAATATCGTTTTCAACGTGATCTATCGGGCGTTCAAGGGATATACGCACATTTTCCGCCTGAAGATGAGCAGCGGCGAGATCGGGTTTTTGGGATACCTTTGGGATCTGATGGGGTATAAGATTCGTCGCATGCTTGGGAAAACGTATTAGCAGTCCGTTGAAAAACTCCCAATTGCTGCGTCGCTGCAAAAAGTTCAAACTCTCACGTATGAATAAATACGCTTCGACCTTGAACTGTTTTTGCTCCTTGCACTTGGGATTTTTGAACGTACTGCCAAATAAGGACTTTTTCAACACTCAGTTAGCCCACCATAACCGCCTAAAGGCGTCCGCCGCTTTCAATGCAACCAACCATCGAAGTTTTTGCCATGGCCAACACCGCCGATACAACGGATATGCTGACGCTGTCCTGCCGCCGCTACTGGTTCAAGCCGGTGGCCGCGTTTTTTAACGCCTTGCAGTTGCGCGCCTATCAGGCGGCGGGAGTGGAACTCGCCTCGCCGGTGCTGGATGTGGGATGTAGCGACGGCGGATTCGGCGTCTTGTTGAGCGATGCGTTCGGCAAGCCTGATCATCTTTCGGGCATCGAGCTGCTCAAAAACGCTTTGGACGCTGCCGGACCCGAAGCCCGATCCCTGTATAGGGAAATGATCCACGGAAGCGCCACGGATTTACCGTTTCCGGATGAATCGTTCCAAACCGTGACGGCCAACGCCAGCCTGTTCGCGATTCATCCGGGGCTGGACACGGCCATTGCCGAGTTTCGTCGTGTCTTGCGGCCCGGAGGAACCCTGTACGTTTCGGTCTGCACGGATCGCTACGACCAGCATTATTGGCTGACCCGTCTCCTGCATCGCGCCGGATCGGACTGTCTAGCCCGCCGCTACGCGGACAGCATGAACGCCCGGATGATGCAGACGCACCTGTTCAGTCCCAAGGAATGGCAATCACACCTCGTGCGTGGCGGGTTTGTCATTCGCCAATGTCACGGTTTCCTTTCCCTGACCGACACCCCGTTCTGGAGCTTCCTGGCCTGGACGCCCCTGCGCGTCAACGGTGTTTTGCGGTACATTTCCTCACCATCCTGCCGCAATCGAGTCGCGGCGTGCTACGAACACCTGTTTCGCAAGCGATTTGAGGCGAGCCGGGAACTCCTTCCCGCGGAGGACAGCGGATATATTTTTATCGAGGCCCGGAAGCTGTGCTAGAGAAAGTTTGGGATGGTTCATTTCTTACGAAAAACAGGTTGACAAATTTCATGTAGGGGCGGCCCTCGCGGCCGCCCTGGGTGGGAGGGGCATTGAGGAGGAACGCCGAACAAACGATCAACCTGCCACCATGTTGATATGGGCAAAGGGCAGGCGCAAGGCCTGCCCCTACGGCCTGTCGCACGTCCGATGAAACAACCGCATGGGGCGTTGCCGCCAGCAAAATGTCAACCTATTGTGAACCCTCCCGAAAGATTTTAACGGAATAGATTGAGACGAGACTCTCCATGGACAACATTTGCCAGATCCCCCCTGGAACCCCGGTCCTTGTCACCGGCGCGACGGGTTTTACCGGAGCCGTGCTCACCCGCAAGCTGGTCGAGGCCGGCGCGAAGGTCAGTGCGGTGGCCAGGAGCAGTTCCAACCTGGAACCGCTCAAGGATTTGAATGTTACGTGGTTCAGGGGGGAAGTGTTCGATGAACAGACCATCGCCCCGGCCATGGCCGGACAAGAGTATGTCTTTCATGTCGCGGCGGCGTTCAGACAGGCCCGCGCTTCTTACCAGGATTACTGGAACGTGCATGTCGGCTCCACCCAGGTTCTGGCCCGCGAAGCTCTCAAATATCCTGATTTCAAACGCTTTATCCATTTTTCCACCATCGGAGTTCATGGACATATCGCGGACCCTCCGGCCACCGAGGAGGCCCCCTTTGATCCGGACGATGAGTATCAGCGGACCAAGCTGGAGGCCGAACTGTGGTTAAAGGACCATGCCGCGCAGCAGGGATTGCCGTACACGGTCGTCAGACCCGCGGCCATCTACGGTCCCGGCGACCGCCGACTGCTCAAATTGTTCCGCATGGCTCTCAAGCCCGCCTTTCTCCTGCTGGGCAAGGGCAGATGCATGTACCATCTGGTACATGTTGACGACCTGACCAACGTGGCCTTGATCGCGGCGACCCACCCAAACGCCTTGGACCAGGCCTTCATTGCCGGGGCCGAGGAGCCCATCGCCGTGGCCGATATCGCCGGGATCGTGGCCGAACATTTCGGCAGGAAACTGAGGGTAATCCGGCTGCCCATTGGTCCCTTTTTCCTGGCCGCGGACATCTGCGAGCGCATTTGCCGCCCCCTGGGCATCGAGCCGCCACTGTACCGCCGCCGGGTGGCCTTCTACTCCAAGGACAGGCACTTCGACGTGACCAGGATCAAGACCGTGCTCGGCTACACTCCCCGCCACGCCAACAAGGACGGTATCCTGGAAACAGCCCGGTGGTACGCGGAGCAGGGCTGGCTGAAAGCCTGAACCGTTTCGACATTGACTCTCCTTCCCCTGGTCATACTCCTGTGACGAACAAGGAGGACGGCTTACCATGACAAAATACGCACATTTTATCCTTTTGGGCCTCATTTGGGGCACCCTGATGCTCGCTCTTGTCCTTACCTTTGGTTGCGGGAGCGAGAACCAGTCCGCCAATGCCACTCGCGTCGCGGAGCCACTCATCGACCCCATCGAGGAATTGACCGGAGCGCACACCAGGGTCGTCTGGGTTCAGGATCTCGGCCAGGGTGGAAACCCGGGAGCCCTGGGAGAGAACCTGCGCCTGATGGGTTTTGATTCGCGGGACGGTAGCGGCCAGCGGATTATTCTTGACGGACCAGCCAATTACGCCAAGCCGTACATCACGCCGCGCGGGGACCGGGTGGTCTATTCCGATCGCACCCGGGACGTCGTGATGGTCGTCAACTGGGACGGCTCCGGACTGCGCGAAGTGGCATCCGGCATTGGCTTGGCTGTGTGGATGGATCCGCACTCCGGCCGGGAATGGCTGTATGTCGGTCTGGGCGTGGACGAGAACAGGGCTCCCACACGACAACGGATGGAGCGGGTTCTGCTGGATGATCCGGGGATCCGGGAACTGGTCTGGGACCGGACCCCGGTTACCGAGGATCAGGTGCAGCTTTCCATCGACGGCAAGATGGCCGGGGGCACCTTTCCCTGGCCCCATGCCGGGGTAGCGCGTCTGGCCGAGGGGGCCTGGGACAGGCTGGCCCAAGGCTGTTGGCCGTCCATTTCCCCGGACGACCAATACCTGTTCTGGGTCTTCGACGGATCGCACCGCAACCTGACCATGCAACGATACGGCACGGATCATCGCTGGCAGGTTCCCATCAACACCGCGCCGGGGATAGACGGCTATGAAGTCTACCATCCGCGCTGGTCCAACCATCCCCGATTTCTGGTGGTCACCGG
>SKYX01000177.1 GCA_007127655.1 Desulfonatronum sp. | reverse complement strand
GTCCTTGCCGTTCCAGACCGCGGGCATCTTTTGGCCCAGCAATTCAAAGGCGCGTTCGATGTCCTCCACGGTCTGAAACCGCCAGACGTCGATGAACCCGCTGCGCTGGACCTTTTCCCACATGTACATCAGATCGTCCCCGTCCATCCCCGGTTCAAAATGTTCGGCGGGATTGATGATCAGGGACTGTTCCAGCCTGGAGCGCAAATGCGCGGCAAAGGCGTTGAGCACGGCGATGGCCGTCTTGGTCTGTCCGGGAATGGACCCGATGATGGCGCTGTAAAAGATCACGGTCTTGCCCGCGGCCCTGGCTTGGCGCATGGCGTCGATCAGCTTCTCGGCCTTGACCAGCAGCTCCCGCTCCGTGACGTGCCGGATGCGCTCGGAACGCGGCTTGCACGAAAAAAACATCTTTCCGTCCTCGTCCCGGTAAAAGGAGACGATGTCCCGAGTGAACCGCTGGCTCACGGGGATCAGCCGTCGATAATGGTCATGGCCGTTGGCCAGAACCAGGTTCGCCTCTTTCCAGGCTCTGGCAAAGGTCAAGCTGGTCCGGTACAGGTTCAGACGCTCACGGGTGCCGTCCGAAATCACCAGGAGTTGATGTTCCCGAATCCGTTTCAGCAGTTCATTTTTGGAAACCTGGTTGTCTGTGAGATAAAAGGCGTCATCCAGAGATTCGGCGAGTACGGGGTCATAGTCCGCGTCCCAGACCGTTGGGGCCATGAAGTCGAACCCTTCCTTCAAGGCCAGGATGACCCGGTGCCCCTGGCGCATCAGGGAGCGGATGATCAGAATGTCGAACAGCACCGCCCCGCTTTCTCCGGGCAGATAGAGAATTTTCAGAGAGTCATGGCGCTTCTGAAACAGATAACCCCGCAATTCCTCGAACTCCGGCCAGGGAGCGTCCATTTCGTCCAGCAAGGTCTTGGCGTCCGGCTGAATCTCCTTGGACTCCCAGACCGGGAGAACATCAGTCCACTCAGCCACGGTCTTGTGCAGGCGGAACTCCTTGGCTTCCCAGATGCCGTGCAACGTGGCCAGGCGCACCAGTCTCTTCATTTCCAGAAGGTCCAGATCCTCCCGCAGTTGATCCATGCTGGCGCAGGCGATGATATCCTGAGGGCAGGCGCTGACGATCCGGCGGTACAACGCGGTCTGCGTGAAGGCGTAGGCCCGGGCGTTGGCCCGGCGTTTGCGATCCCGGAGCGGATCGTCCAGCCCACTGTAGCTCATGAAAATCGTGAGCATCCATTTGATCAGCCGCGAAGGGATGACGATGGACGAGTGCAGGGCGGAACGGAACTTGAACTGACACAGGGCGATTATCTTGTCCCGCAGATACGGGTCGGTGATCTGCTCGCGGACCAGACGGAACAGGCTTTTCCAATGCCGGGCGTACTCGGCGCGCAGGGCCGGGGCCAACTCCTGCTTGAGCAAAAAGGCCAGCATCCAGTCCGTGCAAGCCGGAAAAAACTGATCGTCGTCCAGGTCCACCATGAACCGTATCTGTTCCGGTGAAGCGTTCTCCTCCGGATTGGTGGCGTGCTCCAGATTGTTTTCAGTCAGAAAGTGCAGAATCCAGGCGTCCAGCCGGGGATCATGACCCAGCCGGAACTCTGGAGAGGGACCGGTGCGAAGATGGGCGGACACGTCAGCTCTCCCGAAGAAAACCTTTGGCCTTGAGTTTTTGAAAATAGGACGACCCCGGATACCTGACCAGATGCATTTTCCGGGACGACCTGGTGACCACTACGGTGTCTCCCTTATGCAACGGCCACCCCGATTGTCCGTCAAGGGTCAGGAACACCTCGGTCGTCTCCTCGTCCACCCGGACCCGAATTTCTTGATCAGCCGGAAAGACGAAGGGCTTGACCTCCGTCAAAAACGAACAGATCGGGGTGGCGCAGATCACCTCCAGCTCCGGATAGATCAACGGGCCCCCGGCGGAATAGGAATAGGCCGAAGCCCCGGTAGGCGTGGAGAGCACCAAGCCGTCGGCCCGCAGGGAGGCGATCCGTTCGTCCGCGAAAAACAGTTCCAGGTTGACCAGCCGGGCCAAATTACCGCGACCGACCACGATATCGTTCACCGCGACGGTTGAAAGCAGGGTGGCGCTGTCGCGGACCAGGCGGACGTCCAGGAGCAGACGCGAGGACACGGCGGCCCCGTTGGCCAGAATGTCCCCCAGGACCTCCTTCCACGCCTCCCTGGAACATTCCGTCAAAAACCCTACCCGCGCGAAATTGATCCCCAGAACTGCCATGTCGTTGAAACAAATCTTCCGGGCCACGCTGATCATGGTCCCATCCCCGCCCAGAACGAGAACCAGGGTCGGAGTCTGGTTTTGAGCGGGCAGACATGGGGAGAGATCATCCTCGTTTTCCGTTACCCGGACCATGAGCCCGCGTCCGGTCAACCAATCGGCGATTTCATCGGCCAGACCGATGGCTTCGCCATGACCGCGCTTGGCCACCAGAAGGACGGATTTGGGATGAATGCAGTTCATACCGAAGTCCAGTGGGGTCGTGATGTTGAAAAAAACAAGGCATCTAGGCTGAAGAAAAACTGAATCATAAAGAAAGGGTCCTTGATACGCATTCCCTCGTTATTACGAAGGCGTCGTCTGGGGGTGGTCGGTGGTCTGCGTGGTGGTTCGCGTCAGCGTACTTGCCAGGCAAGGCATTACCCTTTACCCATTTACGGATCAAGGATCGCCGAACCGACATCATAAAAGACGAGTCGACCTGGAAAGGAGACGAAAACAATGCCTGACATGGAGCAAACCGAACTCGAAGAGATCATCCTGGCGCTTGGCGCGGAGCTTTGCCAACGGAAGGCGCTGCTGGCCACGGCCGAATCCTGCACCGGCGGCCTGATCGCCCACGAAGCGACCAATGTCTCAGGCAGTTCTCGCTGGTTCGCAGGTGGCGTGGTAGCCTACGCAAACCACGTCAAGCAGCACGTCTTGGGGGTGCCGGAGACCGTGTTGGCAATCCATGGAGCGGTCAGCCGGGAGACAGTCAGGGCCATGGCCCAAGGTGCACAGAGACTCCTCGGCGCCCAGGCCGCTCTGGCCGTCTCCGGCATCGCCGGTCCGGACGGGGGAACCCCGGAAAAACCCGTGGGCACGGTCTGGGCGGCCTGGACCCTGGACGACACGACGCACAGCGCGCTTTGGCGCTTTTTCGGAACGCGCCTGGAAATCAAGCGTCAGACCTCTCGCGCGGCCCTGGAAGGCATGCTGGACATGGTTCGGAAAGCGGGCTGACGAGGCAGGGAAGGAAGCAGCTACTCCAAGCCGTTCTCCAGAACCTCCTCCTGAAATGCGGCCACCAGGGCCGGGTCGAGCTGGGATCCGGCGATGGCCTCCAGAGTGTCGAGACCTTCGCGCATGGTTTTTCCGCGCTGGTAGGGACGATCCGTGGTAATGGCGTCAAAGGTGTCGGCCACGGCCACGATCCGGGCGAAATAGGGAATGTCCTCGCCGACCAGGCCTTGCGGATACCCTGAGCCGTCCATGCGCTCATGATGGTGACGCACCACGGCCACGGCGGGGCCGAGGAAGTCGAGCCAGTGGAGAATGGATCTTCCAATCTCGGGATGGGCCTTGATCGCTTGCAGGAGTTCCGGGGAATCGCGGCAATCCTCGTCGCCAAACAGCGCGTCGGAAAAACCGAGCTTGCCGATATCATGCAGCATGGCCCCGAGGTATACAAACTGGGCGTCCTCCATGGACAAGCCGACCCTCCGGGCCAGACGCAAGGCATACCCGGCGGTACGCTGCTCGTGCCCTTGGGTGTAGGGATCGCGGGCCCCTATCGCGGACGACATGGCCAAAGCGAAACTGGTCACCGTCTTTTTGAACATTTCGTGCCGCTCGCGGAGTTCTTCCAGGTCCATCAAAATGCGCTGCTCCCTGGCCTCCACCTTGACCATCATCATCCCCATGGCTTCGGCGATTCTACGGACCATTTCCGGATGCTCCTCAGTGCTGTACTGGAAAACATCGCTTCCATACTCGCCACCGGCAATCCGCTCCATGATCCGAACAAGGTCTTCAACGACATCCCGCATCTGGCTCCTCCAGCGCTATTCCCAGTCTCCCGGCAGGGCCGGATTTCGACAGTCTGCCCTGACCACACCCGATGTTCCTGCCTCAACCCGGGTAAAAAGTCCAAGTTTCCTTCGTCAAGTGCACCACCAAAGCCCTGGAGAAAGCATGCCGTCACCCCCCTTGCCCCGAAGTGTCACACCAGACGCCGATGCAGTTCCACCGATTTTACGGCCTGATTCTCAACCGGCACGAGTCGCAATGCTTCGCCTGGACCATGACCGAAGCCCGGAGCATACTCTCGTCGAAGAATACCTGGAAGAGGCCGAAACGCCTCCTGGGCCTGTCCTGCGCTGCCGGGCCTGCGGAGCGGCAATCACCTCGATGGGCCAGCGCACCGCGGTCAACGGTCGCCACGATCATGTCTTCTTCAATCCTCACGGACACGTCTTTGAAATCGGCTGCTTCGCCCGCGCTCCGGGCGCGTTCCCGACAAGCCCACCCAGCACCGAATTCTCCTGGTTCCCCGGCCTCACCTGGCAGGTCGCGGCGTGCGCGGCCTGCCGGGTACACCTCGGCTGGCGCTTTCAGGATGGTCGGCATTCCGGCTTTTTCGGCCTGATTCTGGATAGGCTGATCGAGGAAGGATAGCCTTCGTTCAAATTGGACCACGCAGAAAGGTGGATGTTCATGCTCCGAGACTGGATTCCGGCCTTCGCCGGAATGACTGACGAAGGGGACCGTTGTGTTTTGCAGTCATGCCGGCGAAGGCCGGTATCCAGTTCAATTATCTGGCCTTGGTGAGAAGATACGAACAAACCCACGAAGGGAAATCATGCGCTGCTTCATTGGCTTGCCCTTGCCCGAAGTCTACCAGAGATTGCTGGCGGGCATCATTGCGGAATGGAAAACCCCGCTGGGCTCCAGGGTATCCTGGACCAAACCGGGGAACTGGCATCTGACCTTGAAATTCCTGGGGGAAATTCAGGAGCAACGAGTCAAGCCCTTGCTGGAGGCATTGGGGGAGGGTTTTTTCAAAGAAAAACCTTGCACGGCGTTTGCACTGCAGGGGCGCGGCGCGGGATTTTTCCCGGATTTACGCAGGCCTCGGGTTTTCTGGGTGGGGCTGGGCAAGGGGGTGGAGCAGGCTCGTGAACTGGCAACCTGGGTCGAAGCCATATGCGCGGACCTGGGCTTTGCCAGAGAGGAACGGGCGTTTCGACCGCATCTCACCGTGGCGCGGATCAAGCCGCCACGAAAAGACCGCCACGGCATGGCGCAGAGTGTTTCACGGGAAACCGGGCGCCCATCCGCGTCGCCCTGGGTCGATATTCTCCGTTCCGTGGGAGAAGTTTCCTGGCCGGAAATAACCGTGGACCGGATGGTGCTTTGGGAGAGTCGTTTGTCCGCCGAAGGGCCGAACTATCGGCCCCTGGCGGAATGGAGACTGCTGGGAGCCACGAGGTGATCGACTCCCCTCGTTCTAGATATAGTCTCCACGGTTGAACTTGATCCGTTCAGTGACGGCCAGGACGTCCAGTTCGTCAAGCACGCCTCGCAGTTCCGGAGCCATGGGCTGAGGTGGGGTCTGCTGGGGCCAGTTGGCCTTCAAGGCACTGATCTCGGTGGAAATCTCTTCGAGAATACCGTTGGCGCTACGCAACTCCGGGGGCTGGGCGGTCAACTGGTGGGCATATTTTTCCCACCGCGAAAGCAGATTGTCGAGGGTGTCCATGGCCGTGCTCTCGAAACCTGAAGTTTGCTCAGCGGGGAACAACATCTGAGTCGGGGTCAGATGCATCGTCCCACTTGTGTTCAGGGACCGTTCCGGGCCAGCCGGCGGACTTTGGCCGGACGAGATGTTTTCCGTGGCGCGAAGGAGCAGATCTTCAAACCGTTCACTGCCCCTGTTTACCCTCCGGACATCCCGTTCAGCATCCGCCTTGACAAGGGAAGATTGATCTGGATTGATCTTCATGGGGGTGCTCCTGGGTGGAGGTGAAATCCGTATGCCTTGCGTTTCTGCAAATAGGTTGCCAACTCCACCGTCATGGGTCAAGTCGACGCACATCGACCGAACTGAACATGCCCCGAACTACGCCAAGGGCATAAAAAGACGCATCAAAACAGGTCCATAAAGGATTTGAAGCATGGCACCCAGGCTCAGAAACGGACCGAAAGGAATCCGGGTCTGCATGCCCTGGTGGGCATTTTTTGCCATGTAGCCCAGGCTGGCCGCCAGGGCCGTGAATGCGGCCAAAAAAATCATCATCGGCAGCCCCTGCCAGCCCACCAGGGCCCCGAGCATCAGCATCAGCTTGATGTCCCCGGTCCCCAATCCTTCCACGCCGCGCACCAGGTAATACCCTTTCTGCAACAACCAAAAGGCCCCCGCGCCGATCACAGCGCCAAGCAGGGAGTCGCTCCAGGCCATGTCCGTCATCAACGCCGTCCCGGCAAAAGCCAGAATCGCCCCAGGGAACGTGAACACGTCCGGCAGGATGAATTCCTGAAAATCGATGAAGCTCATGATGATCAGCACCCCCCCAACGACCATGTACAAAAGCCATTCCCAGCCCAGGCCGAATTGCACTGCCAGCAGCAGAGCCCAGACCCCGGAAACCGCCTCCACGATGGGATAGCGCCAGGAAATGGGCTCCTTGCAAGCCCGGCACCGTCCCCGCAACAGGAGGAAGCTGACCAACGGAATGTTCTCCCACCAGGAGAGCGCGTTGCGGCAACGCGGACAATGCGAGGCCGGCAGGACCACGGATTGCCCGGTCAGGTAGCGATGGATGCAGACATTGTAGAAACTGCCCAGAACGAGGCCGAGGGCCAGGGCGATGAGGGGGAAAAAGGAAATCAGTGGGGTCATGGCAAGCTCATATCATGTCCAAGCGGAGAAGCACTTCAGTGGTTTCTGAAAGCCGCCTCAGACAACAACGGAACAGCGAACCCGGCCTGTTTGAAGTGGCTGTCAAAACAAAGGGTCGTGTGGATGCCATAATGCTCCATAATCAAAAACGAGAAACAATCGACAAAACCCCAGCCCTTATCCATTCGATTTCTGTACAGATCGAATGTTTTCTCAAAATACCCCGAATTGAACTCCACGATGGTCGTCCGTGAGTCCGTTTTGAGATCATTCCCTTTATCTCACGGCTTCCCGCTCTTATCACTCGATAATTACGGCACCAGAGGCGCAACCGGCAACCCCAGGGCCGGGTCGAGGCCGAGCATCAGGTTGGCGTTGACAAGCGCTTGGCCGGACGCGCCGCGGCAGAGGTTGTCGATGACGCTGACGATCACCAGCCGATTGGTTCGCGCAT
>SKYX01000038.1 GCA_007127655.1 Desulfonatronum sp. | reverse complement strand
CGGTGATGGTGATCATGATCTCGAAGGTCATGTAGGTGGAGGCCATCAGTTCCAGGCCCTGGAAGGTCAGTTCCTGGACGCTGATCACCGAGACGATGGCCGTGTCCTTGATGGTGGCGATGAACTGGCCGGACAGCGGGGGGACGATTCGGGAGACCGCCTGAGGCAGGATGACGTGACGCATCTGCTGCCAGGGGGAGAGGCCCAGGGCGTAGGCGGCCTCGCGTTGGCCCCGCTCGATGGATTGAATCCCGGATCGGACGTGCTCGGTGATGTAGGCCCCTTGGTACACGGCCAGGGTGAGCAGGGCGGCCAGAAAGTTGGGCATCCGGTCCACGGGCACGGCCACCCAGGGTAGCAGTTCCTTGCCCCAGTCCGGGAGGTTGCGGAGCAGGGCTTCCACGCCCAGCAGGGTCATCAGTTGGTCCGCCAGGAAAAAGTAGAAAATGAAGATCAGAACCAGGGGCGGGATGTTGCGGACCACCTCCACGTAGGTCCAGCCGACCATCCTGGGAAACAAGGACTTGCCGCACCGGGCCAGCCCCATGATTGCGCCGATCACCGTGGCCAGGAGCATGGTCCAGATGCTCAATCGAATCGTGGTCAACAGGCCTTGGGTGATCAGGCCGGGCACCCAGCGGTCGGTGGCTTCGTCCCAGCGGAGCAGGTAATTGGCCAGCAGGTGCCAGCGCCACTGGTAGTCCAGGGTGGCGTGGACGCGCCAGAGGAAAAACGCGGCAAAAGCGATGATTGCCAGGATCAGGACTGCGTCCAGGGTGGTAAAACGGGCCTGCTTGGAAGTCATGGGGATGATTTTTTCTGGGAGAGACGGCTGGGCAACAACCGTTGCCCAGCCGAATTGTGGTTTCTCCGGTGGTTATTCCACTTGGTCCTTCCAGTCCATGGTCGTGAACCAGTAGGTGTAACGATCCTTGATCCAGCCTTCGCCAGTGACCTGAAGAATCCAGCTGTTTACATAGTTGAGCAGATCAGGATCGCCCTTGCGCATGGCGATGCCGATGGGCTCGTTGGTCAGGTTCCCTTCAATGGGAAGAAACAGCCGGTCCGGGTTCTTGATGGCCTCCTGGGCAGGCAGCGGGGCGTTGCCGATCAGGGCGTGGGCCCGACCCATGAGCAGTTCCTGGACGGCCTGGGGCTCCTTATCGAAATACTTGCGCTGGGCCTTGGGAAAGAGGTTTTCCGCGGCGCGTTGGGCCGTGGTCCCAGTGCGGGCGACGATGGTCACTTCGGGCTTGTTGAAGTCCTCCAGTGCGGTGAAGCCAGCGGCCTTTTCCTTGTGGGCCACCAGGGCCTGGCCGGTGAAGTAGTAGGGCATGCTGAAGTAAACCTGCTGGGCCCGGTCCGCCCGGATGCTCATTCCGCCGATGAGCAGGTCGAACTTGCCGGTGAGCAGGGCCGGGATGATCCCCCGCCACGCCGTGGGCACGAGCTCGACGCGCACGCCCAGGTCCTCAGCGAAACGTTTGGCCACGTCGATCTCAAAGCCGATGAATTCTCCGGTCTTGTCCTGCATGGCCCATGGTACGAAAGTGTCGAAACCTACCCGGAGCGCTCCGCGCTCCATGATTCCGGTCAGGGTGCTCTCCCTGGTGATTTGTTGGCTGATGTTCTGGGCCTGGGCCAGGGTGGCGATCAGCAGGATCAAGCTGGCCGCCAGGGCCACCAGAGCCGCCTGAGTCGTAAGGGCGAGTTTGCGTGGTTTTGTGTTCATAATTGCTCCTTCGCGTTAGGGGTTGACTCCGCTGGACCGGGAACCGGTCCGCACAGAATTTGACCGAGAAAGTCGCGGGTGCGCTCCTGTCTCGGGTTGCTGAAAAAGTCATCGCTGGAGGCTTGCTCCAGGATTCGCCCGTTTTCCATGAAGATCACCCGATCCCCGGCTTCCCGGGCAAAGCCCATTTCATGGGTGACTACGACCATGGTCATCCCGTCCCGGGCCAAGCCCTTCATGACTTCCAGGACTTCGCCGATGGTTTCCGGATCCAGGGCGCTGGTGGCCTCGTCAAAGAGCATCACCTTGGGATGCATGGCCAAGGCCCGGGCAATGGCCACGCGCTGCTGCTGACCTCCGGAAAGCTGGGCCGGGTAGGCCTGGGCCTTGTCTGTCAATCCGACCCGCGCAAGCAGGGCCATGGTGGTCTCCTCGGCCTCTTTTCGGGATTTCCTCCGGACCTGCTCCTGAGCCAGGTTGATGTTTTGGAGCGCGGTCATGTGCGGGAACAGGTTGAAGGACTGAAAGACCATGCCCACCTCGGTCCGGATGGTCAGTCGATGGCCCGGATCTTCGTCCAAAGGCACGCCGTCGATGACGATTTCCCCGGAATCGATCTCCTCCAGCCCGTTCAGGCACCGCAGCAGGGTCGACTTGCCCGACCCGGACGGCCCGATGACCACCACCACCTCCCTTTGTCGCACGGACAACGAAATATGGTCCAGGGCCCGCAATCCTCCAGGATAGGTCTTGACGATGTCCCGCACTGAGATGATTTCCGGGCCGAGACGAACGTTTTCGCGTATTGGTTCTTGCCGGTTTTCGTTTATGGCGGTGATTGCGGTCATGCGGATGCTCTGGTTTATCGGTTCACGGTTCACGGTTCACGGTTCACGGTTCACGGTTCACGGTTGCGTTTGCGGTTGCGTACGGTTTCATGATTATTTCTGCCTTCTGTCTTCTGACTTCTGACTTCTTAATTCTGCCTCCTTCCTTTCCCCTCACTCCGCTGTGCGCATTCGCTTGCCCAGTTCCGTAACGAACATGGATAGGGGGAAGGTGACGGCCAGGTAGATGGCCGCCACGGTAAACCAGACTTCGAAAACCATGAAGGTGTCCGAGGAGACGATATTACCTTGTTGGGTCAGCTCATAGATGGCGATGGTGCTGGCCAGGGAGGAGTCCTTGATCAGGGTTACGCCCACTCCGGTTAGGGGGGGCAGGATGCGTCGGACGGCCTGGGGGACGATCACCTTGCGATACGTGTCCAGCCTGGACAGCCCCAAACTATGGGCAGCCTCCCACTGGCCTTTGTGGATGGAAACGATTCCGGCCCGGAAAATTTCCGAGGCATAGGCCCCTTCGAACAGGGACAGGGCCAGGACGGCGGAGCCGAAGGCGCCCAGGCCGAAGATCGGGCCGATGACGTAATAGATGAAGAAGATCTGGGTCAGCAGGGGGGTATTGCGGATGAATTCGATGTATCCCTTGGCCACCAAGCGAGCCGTAAAGGAATCGGACAGCCGGAAGATCGCCGCGGTCAGCCCAAAGATCATGGCCAGGATCAAGCTCAGGCCGGAAATTTTGAAGGTCACGAGCAGCCCTTGCAGCAGAGGCCCGAGCACCCATCCGTCCTCGGTGATCTGGACCAGGTAGCGGGGCATGCGGTACCACTTCCAGTGATAGCCCATGCCCTGCTCGCCGCTGGCGATGAACCAGGCCACCGCGCCCAGGAACAGACCGTAAAGCAGGAAGTCCCTGTAGTGGGCGACCAGAAATCCAGGCACCGTAGCGGCCTTGGTCCGGGCGGTCACGGTGTGACCTCGGCGCATGTCGGTGAAGCAGATGAGAACGTGTCGTGGTATCGTGAATGGCGTGGGCGAGTAGTGACGGAAGCAAAGAAGAGAACTGGGGGCGAAGGCGGACTAGAGGAGGCAAAGCACAACTCTCGAGGACAGCCCCCGGGACCGAAAAACACCTGGGAAAGCAGGAGTGACCGGGAGGGCCGTCGAAGGAGGGCAAAGTGACCCAAAGAGCGGCTTTGACGTGCGAACCAATACATGACGTTATACGTTAGGTATCGGGATTGGCGTTGTCAAATACGTCTTTTCGGGTCAAGGTTGGCTGCGGACTTTTTTTCAAGAATGCAAAAAGGCACGCCTCGTTGCCAGAAAAGTCGGAGTCGAACAACCTCCGTCATTGCTCCTCGGAGTCGGGCAAAGGGAGGTCCTGGGAAGAGATCAGCAGCCGGATCTGTTCCCAAAGCGTTTCCCGGCCATGGCGGGTTTTGGCGGAAAAGAAGACCGGAGCGGCATCCGGACCCAGCAGTTCCATCCAGGCGCGTTTGGCGGCGGCGATTTCGCGCTGGGAGCACTTGTCTGTCTTGGTGAGCACGGGCAGGAGGGGCAGGCCCTGTTCCAGAGCCATACCCGCCATTTCCTTGTCCGGAGCTTGGGGCGGCAGGCGGCTGTCCAGGACCAGGACCAGCCCTACCAAGCCCTTGTTGCTGGTCAAAAAACGTCGCATCAAATTGCCCCAGGCGTTGCGCTCGCTTTTCGAGCGTTTGGCGTAGCCGTACCCGGGGAGGTCCACCAGGTAGTAGTGCTCCGGGTGGACCAGGTAGTAATTCAGGCTGCGGGTTTTACCTGGAACCGAGCTGGTCTTGGCCAGGTTTTTACGATTGGCCAGACAGTTCAACAGGGAGGACTTGCCCACGTTGGAACGTCCAGCCAGGGCGATTTGCGGAACGGTGATCCGCTCCATCTGGTCCAGTGTATAAATGGTTTTTTCCAGGCTGACGCTGGAGGATTGTGGAGCTTGAGGGAGTTCCGGGCTTGTCATCAGGGGATTCCTGTATCATGATAAAACGTTGTGGTGATACGCGACGGCGGTTTGTCGCTTTCTGCCATTCTCCTACCCGTGGGAGATCAACTCTGCAAGGAGAAGCCTCGTGAAGCCGATTATCGTGATGGTTCTTGGAGTCCTGCTTTGTGCCTGCGCGCCTCGGGGCGTCGACCATGGCTGGAAGTTCGCCGAAGAAGTCCCGGTCCCGTTGTACCAGGAGACGGAGGTCACGGTGGCCGTAGTTCCGGACCCGGTCATGGAATACGCCGGGATGTGCGAGCAGTTGCGCACCGCGTCCCGGGAGCAGGGGGTGGAGGATCTGTTGCACAAGTACGTCACCCAGGCGACATTGCTGCGCCCATCGGAAGGAAACAGAAGCGACGGAGGCCTGAAGGGCGATCATGAAACAGAGGCCGTCGTTTCAAGCCGCGAGCCACGATGTGACCCTTGGCTGGACAGTGTTACGGGAATGGTTTTGCAGCGAACGGGCTTCTTTTCCACCCTTGTTCCGGAACGGCGACTGGGAGGAGTGATCGACGCTCTGCAGGAAGACCAAACCATGGGGGGGATGCTTTCCAGGGCCTACGTTTCTCTCTGGGGGCCGGCCCAGGGCCAAGAGCCGATACCCGTGCTCATCGTCCAGCGTTCCAGCGGCCTGGAGCAAGGTATGGCCCAAGTCATCGGTGCCGGACTGATTACGCAGATCACGGACACAACGAGCCAGATGCGTATTCTGGAGTCCACCCGTGAAATATTTCCGGGCGATCTGTTCTTCCAGCTTCAGGTCAGGGCCGAGGTGCTGCCCATGGAGGGCGATCTGCTGCCGTTGGGACTTGAAACGGAAGAGTAGGCGTCATCAGCTTCGGCTTCTCGCGGTGATACCATTTCTACTTCGGTAAAGCGTTGTTCGTTTGAAAAAATACAGTTATCGGCGTTGGTATTGGTATCGATACTGTTTGTTCGCCTATAACCTTAATTCGAAGCCGATACCGATACCGAAAGAGAAGCTTCGAATGAGAACTGGTACTATTTCCGCGATGATGCGTCAGTTGCCCGTTCCCGGTTCTTTTCAGCCAGCCGCATTGCCCGGCGAACCTTGGCCTCTTCGGAGCGGTGAATTTCATCCGGTGTGGTGGGGTGGTAGGGTCGGGCCGGGGTGGGGTGGCCTTTTTTGTCCAGGGCCACGAAAGTCAGGTAGGCCGAGGCGGTGTGTCGGATTTCGCCGGTCAGAAGGTTTTCCGCCTCCACCCGAACTCCGACTTCGATGGACGTCCGGCCCACCAGGTTGACGCTGGCCTTGAGCATCAGCAGATCGCCGACATAGGCTGGATGGTGAAAGTCCAGTCGGTCGATGGACGCGGTCACGGCGTTGCCCCGGACGTGTCGGATGGCCACGATGCCCGCGGCGGTGTCGATGTGTTTCATGATGATCCCGCCGTGGATGCTACCGTAGGGGTTGGCGTCCTGGGGCAGCATCTGCACGGCCATGGTCAAGGACGATTCGGAAGTACTGGTGGTTTGCATGGTGACTCCGCGGTGCCAGGTGAGGACTTTGAGATTGTTATTTTCCGTTGCCGCTGAACATTCCAACAAAAAAGGCTTTGCTTCGTGTACCACCCAAACATTGATCCCGTGGCCTTTGCCCTCGGACCGTTGGAGGTCCGTTGGTACGGCCTGATGTATCTGATCGGCTTCTTGGCGGCCTGGTTGCTGGGGCACCTGCGGGCCAAGCGGCCGGGGTCCGGTTGGAACCCCCAGGAGCTGCCGGACCTGATCACGTACTGCGCCTTGGGCCTCTTGCTGGGTGCACGGCTAGGGTACGTGCTGTTCTACGACTTCGCAACATTCACCGCCCATCCATTGGAAATTTTGAAGATCTGGAAAGGCGGGATGTCTTTTCACGGCGGCTTGTTGGGGGTGATGCTGGCCATCTGGTTTTACGCCCTGCGTTCGCGGCGTGGTTTTTTCCAGGTGGCCGATTTCGTGGCCCCGTTGGCACCCATCGGGATTTGTGCCGGGCGGATCGGCAATTTCATCAATGGCGAGCTTTGGGGCCGGGCCACGGATGCGCCGTGGGGCATGATTTTCGCCGACCCGAACGCCGGATTCATTCCCCGGCACCCGTCCCAGTTGTACCAAGCCTTTCTGGAAGGCCTTGTCCTCTTCGCTTTGCTTTGGTCCTTCTCGGCCAAACCTCGCCCGACCATGGCCGTTTCCGGGATGTTCGCCTTGCTCTATGGCGTGTTTCGCTTCAGCGTGGAATTTTTCCGCGAACCGGACGCCCATCTTGGTTTCGTCGCTTTTGACTGGATGAGCATGGGCCAAGTTCTTTCCCTGCCCATGATTGCGCTGGGAGTGGTGTTGCTTTGGCTGGCGGGGAGGGGGAAGGAAGAGGTCAGGAGTCAGAAGTCAGGAGTCAGGAGATAGAAGCCGGAGGATTGACGATAAGGGTAGGGTGGTTGGCGATCTGAAAACATTCTTATCGTGCCCGTGCCCAACCGCAAGCGGTTGGGCACGGGCACGTTTTTTTGGGGCCCTGAAACGCGAGGATGCGGTTTACGTCCGGTATTTCGCGTTGATCCGGATATATTCCTCGGTCAGGTCTGAGGCCCGGAGGGTGTAGCGGCCCTGGCCCTGGCCCAGGGTGATGTCCAGGTGGACGTCCTGGCGGCAGAGGGCCGCGGCCAGGAGGTTGTCCCAGTCCATGGGGACCGGGGTGCCCTGATGGAAGATGGTTTGTCCGGCCAGGGCCACGCTGACGTGGTCGGGGTTGAATTCGGCTCCGCTGCGGCCCAGGGCGGCCACGAT
>SKYX01000225.1 GCA_007127655.1 Desulfonatronum sp. | reverse complement strand
CTGCTTTCTGGCCTCCGTTCGGTGTAGGGGCGACCGGCCGGTCGCCCCTACGGTCTGGACATGAACAATCGTACTCGAAGGTGTCACCCGATTTCTTCGACAAAGTGAACCATCCCCATATCAGGCAATTTTCTCGATCCTGGAGGTGAAATGGTTTTCCAGGTGCAAAATTTTGTCGAAATAGTAGATATGGACGGTCATGGCCACCCAGATCAGGTCGCGGACCACCGTCCACCAGGAAATCGGGTCCTCGACGCTGCTGAAGCAGCCACAAGGGATGGGTGAGTCGCGAAACAGGTTGATCACCACGGCAATGGTGAACATCACCAACATCCCGCCGATCAGCACCACAGCGGATTTTGCCCGGAAGCCGATGATCAGCAAGACGCCGCAGACCAGCTCGAACCAGGGCATGAACACGGACAGCACGTTCACTGCCCAGTAGGGAACTAATTGGTAGCTGGCGATGGTTTCGGCGAACTCAGCGGTATAGCTGATCTTGTACATACTCGCGTAGATGAACAGCCCGCCGATGTACAATCGCAGTGCCAAGGCCACGTACTCATGGGTCAGCAGTCTGACCAGCGGATTTTTCGTCATGGTTCCACCGGAAGTCCGTTGCGCTGCCATTGCTGCAGCCCTCCGTCCATGACCCGGACATTGACCATGCCGCGCTCCTTGAGTTTGGCTGCCACCTGTTCGTCATATCTTCTGCTGATGTTGCGGCCGTAGACGATGACGTCCTTTTCCGGGTCCAGCATGGCAAAACGCATGGAGTAGACAAAGTCGAACAGGTTCAAAGGGAGGTTTTCCGCGCCGGGGATACGCGACTGATTGAAAAACTCCGTGGGCCGAGCATCTAAAAACAGTGCGCCTTGTGACGCATGCTTGAGCCTGGCCCAAGCCACGTCGATATAGTCGGGCTTCGGTTGGTTCCAGGTTTCCGGTAACAGCGAAATCCCCCCGGGGCTGGAGGCGTTGAAGACCAGCGCCAGGACCAGGCTGACCACGGCCAAGGCCAGACAATCGAACAGACTGACCCGTTTGATGCGTAGCGTTTCGGAGCGCAGCAAGGAGCTGATACGATTGCCGGCAGCCTCCAGAAGGCTGATGGTCTGGCGGCTTTGTTGCAGCTCGTCCAAAGTTTGACGCAGCTCGGCATTTTTGCGCAACAGGTCGCTGTTCAATTTCTCGATGGTTTCAAAGGCCAAGGCATTGCCCAAACTGACCAGAAATCCCTGGAGCAGGGCGGGCAACAATTCCTGCTCCGTTTGATCGTCCTCGGACCGGGCAAGACAGTTTCCGATTCCCGCGAGCCCATACCAATGCTCGTCCACCAGAAACGCGGCACCGATTTGCGATGCCTCAGCCAATTCCAGAGCCTGGAGTTCATCTTGGGTCAGCAACTGATAGTGCTTTCCTCCCTGGGCCGGGACAAATGGGGGATGCAGCAGGGAACGGAAGACGGCGTCTAAACGCTGGCCGTCAAAAACCGGGGCAGTATCGCCGCCGAACCCTCGAGTCACGGTCTCGATCCGGCCCTCACGTCGATCCCAGAGCACGATGAACCCGCGTTGGGCGCTGAACGTGCCCATGACCGACAAGAGAAATGAGGAAAGCAGGGTCTTGGCGTGGAGGTTGCCGCTGAGTTCCCGGGTGGTGTCGCAGATGGACTTGAAGTGAAAGTAGCGGCGGTCCAGCCGGGCCTGGATATCCTGGGAAGTCAGCAGCGCCCGATGAAGCTCGGTGTTTCTTGCTTGCAATTTCTCATTCAGGCCGCGAATGGTTTCATTCACGTTCGCGGCGGCCAGGGCGTCCATGAAAGCCGTGACCAATTGCAGCACGAAATCTTCATCCTGGTGGTCGTACGCCGAGCCGTTGATCTTGGGGCCATAGCCCAGGACTCCAAAACGATGCTCGTCCAGATACCACTCCACCACGACGCGCAACGGCTCGGGCAGGCCGGGCTTTTCGGGAGACTCGTTGATCACCACGACCAGAACCTGCCGAGAAAGCATCTCTCCCTCGTCTCGAACTTTAGCGGATACGGACTGAATCGCCTCAGGCAGCCGCTCCTTGTCGGACTCAGGCAGGCCGCGCAAGACGAGATGCTGTCGGCCTGAACGGCGATCCTGGGCAACGAGCACTCCCTGAGCCGTTCCCAGGGCCCCCATGCTCATCAGGACGAAGGACTCCATGACCTCCTTCGGGTCGGTCAACCGACTCAGTTCACTGACCGTCTCGAACAAGGCGTCCAGATGAAAGGCACGACGCTCCCCGAAAGAGTCTTTGGAGGCCTCGGGGGGAGCCTCTGCAGAGGCCTGCAATGACGGTCCCGCTGAGGGGTTCGGAGCCCGGCGCTGATCCATGTCGCATCCTCGACCGAATCCCCTGAACGAGAGGTTGAGGAGATCGGTGGCCGTGAATCAGGAAAACGAGATTCAGGGTAACTGTTTGAGCTGATTGAAGAGACTCTCGGTATCCGCTCGGCCCAGGTGGGTGTAGAGGACGGAGCCGTCACGATCCAGGAGAAAGGAGTATGGCGTGTCCGGTTCGCCGATCAGTTTGTGCAGGACATAGTCCCCATCCTGAAGAATGGGAAAGGGGAAACGCCATGTCCGGTGAAGGTGCTCGATTTCCATCGGCGTGGCCCCGACGGCCACGGCGACCATGCCCACCTTGCCCGCCAGTCCGGCGTCACGCTGAACTCGCTGATACAGACGCAGGATGTCCGGGGCTTGGTTATGGCAAACGGGACAGTAGACGCCGACGATCTCTACCAGCAAGAAGTCCCGCTCCATGTCCGCCAATGCCAAGCTGTCCTGATCCTCTCCAAGCCCCAGATAAACTCGATGGTCCGGAACCTCCGGAGCAGGGAACACAAAGGCCAAAATCTCCGGGTGTCGCTCACCGACGACCAGAGGTCCGGCGGCGAAAACCTGACCGGCGAGCAAAACCAACGACAACCACACCAGAACCAAGTACCTACCTGAAAATCCGCGCATATCTGTTTCTCCGACGATTACGGTGAAAAGTGGCTTCAAACCGACATGCCGCTCAACACGGAGCGGGCCTCGGCTTCATCCTGAACGATCCGGGCCAGTTTGGTCACCCCGACCATTTCAAACACCTTTTGAAAATTCTCAGCCAGACCGGTAAGGATCACGGATTGGCCGCGCTGCTTGCTCTGCGTAAGGAGCTGGATCAGCACGGCGATGCCGGCGCCGTTGACCGAGGCGTTCTCGTTGAAACGAAAAAGAATTTTGGGGACGTTCCAGGCCGAGATATGACTGTACGCCTCCAGCAACACCGGTTCGGAAGCGGCGTTGACGTTCCCCCGGATGTCGATGCAGGCCATATCGCCCTCCTGGACCCAGGAAATTTCCCTTTCCTCGTTTTCGGCCATGGTCAGCCGCTCCTCGGCGCGCCGCAGGGCTTGATCCAGGGCAGCCTTCTGAATCGGCTTGTTGATAAAATCCGTGGCGTTCATGTTCAGCGCACGAATAGCCAGATCCAGGTCCCCGTGGCCGGTGATGATAATCACCTCGGCAAGGGGATTGATCTCCTTGATGCGCTTGAGGACCTCCAGGCCGTCCATCCCGGGCATTTTGATGTCCGTAATCACAATGGACGGTTGTTCTTTCTGGAAAACGACCAACCCATCCTCGCCGTTCTCCGCGGTGAACACCGTAAATCCGTAGGCGTTCAAAAACAGACGAAACATGGACAGGGTCGGCTTTTCATCGTCGATAACGAGTATTTTGCGCATCAGCCCAGCCTCCATTCATTCCTGAGCAATGGGGAACGAAAGTACGAAGGTCGTCCCTTCGCCCTCCTCACTCTTGATGTCGATGGTCCCATCGTAATCCTTGATAATGCCGTAGGAAATGGACAAACCAAGCCCCATGCCCATCCCGGTCTGCTTGGTTGTGTAAAACGGGTCGAAAATTTTCTCCGCCACGGAAGGACTCATCCCGCACCCGGTATCCGCCACGCTCAGACGAACCCGGTCGTGGTCCAGGAAGGAGCGGATCACTATCTCCCGGTGTCCTTCCTCTTCCAGGGTCTTGTAGCGGTCTTGAATCGCATCCCTGGCGTTGGTGACCAGATTGAACAAAACCTGCTCCAAACGATTCACGTGGGCCGACACCGGTGGAAGGTTTTCGTCCAGGTTGAGGGTAACATCGATGTCCTGCAGGCTCAACTGATGGGCCATGATGGACATGACCCCGCGCACCGGCTTGTTGATGTCGACGGGCTCCTTGGAGAAATCCGACTTTCGGCCGAATTCCCTTAAATGATTAATGATTTCCGTGGCCCGATCCACCTGGGTGCTCATTTCCTTGCTGATCTCCCGCAAACTCTCGTTGGACAGAGGCATCTGCTCGTTCACCGCCATGTCCAGGAATTCGCTGCCCATTTTGATCATGTTCAGGGGCTGATTCAACTCGTGGGCGATACCCGCTGAAAGTTGACCCAGACTGGTCATCTTGCTGGCCTGGATCAACTGAGCGTCCTTTTCCAACATCTCCGTGATGTCCGAGGTGGAGACGATGATCGCGTCGCGCTCCAGGTAGCGCGTTTTGCAGGCCACCACGTTCACGTAAAAGGGCACTTCCCCCTTTTTGAAATGCATGGCCTTGGGATAAATGAAACTCTCGGAGCCCGGATTTTCAAGAAAAAAAGCCGCGAACCGATTCTTGAACTCCGGGGCCAGTTCCAGAAACGACGTCTTCAGCATCTCCTCCTTGGTATAGTCGTAGGCAGCCAAGGCGCTGGGATTGGCGTCCATAATCCGGAATGTGCGGGTGCTGAGCACGAAAATCGGGGCCGGGCCACTTCGAAACAAGGAACGATATTTTTCCTCGGACTCGCGGACCCGATTCCGGTAGAGCTTGATACTGCGAACCATGTACTTGAAGGAGTCCGCCAATTGCAACACTTCATCACCGGATTTTTTCTTTTTAATGACGCAGTCGGTGCAGTAGGCGGGCTTCTCCGGGGTGTAGTCGGGACTAAACCGGCCCAGGGTCTTGTCCACGTACCAGCAGGGCAGATCCATGTTATAGTAGGCTGGGCAGTGTTCCTCTTTGTCCGCTTCATCCAGCCCCAAGGGCTTCATGTCCAGGTTCCCCCGGGTGATTTCGTCAGCCAGCTTGGTCAATTGGGTCAAAGACCTGGTCACGTACTTGGAAAGTTTATGGCTGACCAAAAAAATAATGCCGATAATTGCACTGATAAATCCAAGAAACGTGATGCGCAGCTTGGTGATCAGTTGGTCGATGTGTTTTTGCTTCAGTCCGACGTGAACGGTACCGATGGGGTAAATGCCCTCCCAGATTGGCACGGCGATGTCGTAGACCGAGGCGTCGTCGATGGTCAACTGGGTCACGCTGTGCTGCTTGTCCGCTGGAATGGGGTTGGCGGAAATCAACGGCTTCGGAAATGGACGGATGAAGGTATGCGACAGGACGTTGCGTTCATCGTCCAGGATAAAAATGTATTCCACGAGCATGCGCCGCTCGCCGAGCTGGGCGTTGTCGAAAATCAGACTGACCAAATTCGGATGGTCCCGGGTCAATACGTAGCCGCGTCCCTGGTCCGCAATGCTTTGGGCGATGGCAATCCCACGGGCGGTCAGTTCGTTGACCAGACTGGAGATCAAAATCCACCTCGCCAACAGGGCGATGGTCGCGCTGATGACCAACACCATGGCCAGGGTGGAGAAAAAAATCTTGTTCTTCAGGCTGATTTCCCGCAGGGTGGTCAGCATGGTCTTTGGTGTCGAGCTTATCCGTGGTGTATTCGGCAAAATGTCTACTCCGAACAAGCCGCCGAGGGATCATGCCCCGTTTCCGCCGTAAGTCGGCTCCAGTCGGTCAAGATCACCAGGCGACCGTCCTGGATGATCGTGAAGTAAACCCGCTCCAGCCCTTGATGGTTCGTCGGCCCAAAAGAGAGGGTGTTGGCGATGCCCAGGGAATAGTTCTGGATGGACTGAATGGCGTCGATGAAACGCGCCCTGCTCAGGTTACGTCCGGCCCTTCGCAGCCCCTCAACCAAGACCTTGGCGTTGATGTAGCCTTCCAGGGCCACGAGGTTGGGCTGATCCTCTGGAAAAGCCCGTTTATGCCGCTCCAGATACTCCACCACGCCCCACAATAAGGCCCGAGATTCCAATGAGTCCGGAGGAGGAACCACCTGGGAGATGATGACCCCGTTCCCGTCCTTGCCAAGAATACGGGCCAATTCCTCGGACCCCACGAACGAAACGTTGTGAAACAGCGGAGAGAACCCGCGAGAGCGGGCCTGCTTGATGAATTTCCCGCAAGCGTCAAAGGTCCCAATCATGATCACGGCCTCGGCCTGGGATTCCATGATTGCCGCCAAGCCTTCTTCGATGTCCTGGGTGCCGCGGATGTAGCTGCTTCTGGCCACCGGTGCCAGTTCATACGCCCGCAGGGCCAACTCGGTTCCCTTCAAGCCATCGAAACCATACGCGTCGTATTGATAAAATACGGCGATTCTGGTCAGGCCGAGATCCTCGACAAAATGGCGAACGACTTCCTGGGTTTCCTGATAGTACGAGGCGCGAATATTAATAATATTCCGGTTGAACGGCTCCCGAAACGCGTTCGCCCCGCTGAAGATCCCCAGGAGCGGTATCTGGGCCTGCTCGATCAATGGGAGAATCTTGACAGTGGTCGGAGTGCCGACGTAACTGAAGAGCGCGAAGACTTGATCGTCAACGATCAGCTTCTGGGTGTTCGCCAGACACCTCGGTGGGTCATACCCGTCATCATGGGCAATCAACCGAATCCTGCGCCCATGCACCCCGCCCTGCTCGTTGACATGGTTGATGTAGGACAAGGCCCCATTCAGGGTCTGCGTCCCCAAAAAACCGGCATGCCCGCTGAGCGCCAGCGACGATCCAATCAAAATCTCGGAATCGCTCACCCCCGGGACATCGTTCGAAGTAGAGTCTTCATTGACGGCTTGGGTGCAGGAGAAGAGAAGGCCGACCATGACAACCATAACAAAAAGCTGATGAATTCTCACGAACATGATCTCCCTGAAGATGTTGACAATTTTCTCTCGAGATATAGTTGGCAAGTAAACGAATCGCTTGCTGCAAGGCAAATTTTCTCATAACCTACTAACCCTGTAACCCATTCACTATATGTCTGACAATAACCTTCGAGAGGCACGATCATGATTTTGCGTTCACTTTGCACGTACTTTTTCGTTTTCACCACCCTGCTTCTGATTTCCTGCGGCGGGGGGAGTACCGTTACTTCGGCGACACTGAGTCCAGACCCCGCGGATGTCCCTGTGGGCGGCAGGACCACCCTCACGGCCGAGGCCACGAACAGCGTAACCAGCGACGCCCTCGGCGAAAAGGTCACCTTTACCAT
>SKYX01000166.1 GCA_007127655.1 Desulfonatronum sp. | reverse complement strand
GTGGGCAGATGGCGGATGTACTGCCCATCGCGCTCGGCAAAGGGCTTCTGGGCCCAACGCATGTTCTTCAGTAGGGTGTGAAACAGAGTGCGGTTCTTGAGCACCAGGCCCATCAGCTTGGACTGGGCCGGATGGCCGTCCTCGTCCTGGATCATGGCATGGATTTCCTTGATCAGACGGGGCAGGTCGATGCCGGCGGCGCAGACCTCCTTGCAAGCCCCGCAGTTCACGCAGTTCTGGACCAGGAACTTGGCCTTGTCCTTGCCGTGAAAGAAGTAGGTCATGATCAGGCCGATGGCCCCGATGTAGACGTGGCCGTACTTATGGCCGCCCACCAGGCGGTAGACCGGACAGACGTTGGCGCAGGCCCCGCAGCGGATGCAACGCAGGATTTGGGCGAAGTCCTTGTCCTTGGCCAGTTTCTTGCGGCCGTTGTCCAGGAAGATCACGTGCATGATTTTCTTGTCGTCCGGTGCGCCCTTGCACTCGTTGGGGCCGGTGATCCAGGTTACGTAGGAGGTGATCTGCTGGCCGGTGGCGTTGCGGGGCAGGGCGCGGAGGATGCGCAGGGCGTCGTGCAGGGTGGGGGTCAGCTTTTCCAACCCCACCAGAGCCACGTGAACCCGGGGTAGGGTGGTGGCCAGGCGGGCGTTGCCCTCGTTGGTCACCAGGCCGATGGTCCCGGTCTCCACCACGGCGAAGTTGCTCCCGGAAATGCCCATGTCCGCTTCCACGTATTCCTTGCGCAGCTCCCGACGGGCCACCTTGACCAGCTTCGGGATGTCCGGGTCCTGCTCCTTCTTGGTCACCCCGGCGAAGAGGTCGGCCACCTGGTAGCGGGAAAGGTGGATGGCCGGCATGACCATGTGCGACGGGCCTTCGCCGCGCATTTGGATGATCCACTCGCCCAGGTCCGATTCCACGACCTTCAGCCCCTCAGCTTCCAGATGGGTGTTGAGGTGGGTTTCCTCGGCGGTCATGGACTTGGCTTTGATCACCTTTTTACAGTCGTTGTCCTTGGCGATGCGGGTGATGATCCGGTTGGCCTCTTCAGCGGTTTCGGCCAGATGAACATGGACGCCCATGGACTCGGCCTTTTGCTTGAACTGGTTGTACAGTTCATCCATGCGTCGGATGCCGTCGTCCTTGGCCTGAGCGATTTCATCGACCAGGCCTTTGACGTCCATTCCGGCGAAAGCATTGGCCCGGCCGGTTCGGTAGGCCACGGCAAAGGTGTCCAGGGCCTTGCGCTGGAACTCATTGCCCAGGGATTCTTCGACTTCTTGGAGATATTCTTCTATTTTGACGGCGGTTTGCATTACGCGTCCTCCCAGAGCAGGATGTGCAGTTCCAGTGGTCCGTGGACCCCGATGGCCAGCACCCGTTCAATGTCAGCGGTTCGGCTGGCCCCGGTGATGAAGGCCAGGTAGTTGGGGGCCTTTTTCATCATGGGCAGCAGTTCGGCCTCGGCCTCGTAGCTGGTGGCCCGCAGCTTGGAAAGAGGCAGGACCACCACGTTGATCTCGCTGACCATGGTGGACAGTCGCAGGTCCTCGGAGGAGGAGTCCAGCACCAGGCTGCCGGTTTCGGCCAGCCCCATGTCGGCCACGGCGAAGCCGATGTCGATCCCGGCCAGATGGTTGCGCAGGCCGTCGGCGATGAGCTTCACGCCGGCCTTTTCCGCGGCTTTGGCCAGTTTGGCGTACTGGTCGTCAGCCAGCTTGGGCGCGGCCATGACCTTGTCCGCGGCCTTGGCCTCGCACAGATCCGAGGCCTCATCGGAAATGGCGTTTTCGCAGCCGGAGAGCAGCAACTGGCAGGCGTCTTTGTTCAAACAGGCGTCCACGGCGTAGGCGTAAGCCTCGTCCAGCGAACCAATCCGCTTGACCACCGCGGAGACGGCCTCGGCTTTTTGGGTAAAGAGTTTAATTGTTTCCTGACTCACGCTCAGCCTCCTTGTTTCCCAGGACCTCCATGGTCTGGGTGGCGATTTCCAACTCTTCGTTGGTGGGAATGATGTAAATTTTGATCAGGCTGTTGGCGGTGCTGATTTCCGTCGCCCGGCCCCTGGGAGCTTCGGCATTGCGCTGGGTGTCCAGCACAGCGCCCAAGCCGGAAAGGGTTGCGCAGGACAGGCGGCGAACCGCGGAATCGTTTTCACCGATGCCGGCAGTGAAGCAGATGGCGTCGGCGCCGTCCAAAAGGGCTAGGTACTGGCCGATGTACTGGGTCACCCGGCGGCAGAAGACCCGCAGAGCCAGTTGGGCGTCGGCATCGCCCTGGGCGATGAGGTCGTGGATGTCGCGCATGTCGTTGTGGCCGCACATTCCCTTCAAGCCGCTGTCCTTGTTCAAGAGCGTGTCGATCTCGCGGATGTCCAGGCCCTTGTTGTCCGCCAGGAAGGCGTGCAGGGCCGGGTCCACGTCGCCGGAACGCGTGCCCATGACCAGTCCGGCCAAGGGGGTCAGGCCCATGCTGGTGTCGATGCACTTGCCGTTCTTGATGGCGGCCATGGAACAACCGTTGCCCAGGTGCACGGTCACGCAGGAGGTTTCCTGAAGTGGCTTGTCCAACATTTTGGCGCACTGCTTGGCCACATAGAAATGAGATGTCCCGTGGAACCCGTAGCGGCGGATCTTCAGTTCGGTGTAGAGTTCTTTGGGAATGGCGTAGCGATAGGCTTCCGGGGGCATGGTCTGGTGAAAGGCCGTGTCGAACACGGCAACGTTGGGCACGCCGGGTATCAGCCGCAACGCGGTCTCGATACCGGCCAGTCCGCCGGGGTTGTGCAACGGTGCCAAGGGGATTTGGGCTTTGATGCCCTCGATCACGGCCTCGTCCACCAGGGTCGGAGCGCTGAATGCCTCACCACCGTGGACGATCCTGTGGCCAATGCCTTGGATTTCCGAAACCGAGGCGATGACCCCGGTCTCCTTGCCGGTGATCAGTTCCACCAGCTTTGCCAGGCCGGTGGGGTGGTCCGGAATGGACATGGCCTCGTTAAAGGCTTGTTCCTTGTCAGTGCCGGGGTGGCGGACATGTTTGATCTTGCTGGTGGCCTCGCCGATGCGTTCCACAAGACCCGAAGCCAAAACGGCCTGCTCGGTCATGTCCAAAAGCTGGTACTTGACCGAGGAACTGCCGGAGTTGAGGATGAGAATATTCATGGATCTTCCCTTCAAAATTGAGGTGACGAGGTGCCCTGATTCACGTTTTGTTTCCACGGAATGCACGGAAGGACACGGAAAAATTATTGACTCCCAGCATGCTGGGCCTGGATGGCGGTGATGGCCACGGTATTGACGATGTCCGGCACGGTGCAGCCGCGGGAGAGGTCGTTGACCGGTTTGTTCAGGCCCTGGAGCACCGGGCCGATGGCGATGGCGTTGGCGGCCCGCTGCACGGCCTTGTAGGTGTTGTTGCCGGTGTTCAGGTCCGGGAAGATGAACACCGTGGCCCGTCCGGCCACCTTGGAGTCGGGCATTTTGGTCATGGCCACGTCCGGGTCGTAGGCCGCGTCGTACTGGATCGGGCCTTCGATGAGCAGTTCCGGAGCCATCTCTTTGGCGATTGTCGTAGCTTCTCGAACCTTTTCCACTTCCTGGCCTGAACCGGATTCGCCGGTTGAGTAGGAGAGCATGGCAATCCTGGGGTCAACGCCAAACTGAACAGCTGTGTCCGCGGAGGCTACCGCGATTTCCGCCAATTGTTTGGCCGTGGGGTTGGGGTTCACGGCGCAGTCGCCGAAGACCAGCACCCGGTCGGACATGCACATGAAAAAGACCGAGGAGACCAGGGAGATACCCGGCCTGGTTTTGATGAACTGCAATGCCGGACGGATCGTCTGCTGAGTGGTGGTGATAGAGCCGGAAACCATCCCGTCGGCATGCCCTTTTTGAACCATCATGGTTCCAAAATAGGTAGCCTCGGCCATGGTGTCGTGGGCCACTTCCTCTGTCATGCCCTTGCTTTTGCGCAGCTCGTAATAGGCCTTCCAGTAGTCCTCGAAGTAGTCCGAGGCAGCCGGGTCAATGAGCGTGGCCTTGTCCAGGGAAAGCCCCATCTGGGCGGCCTTGGCCCGAATGGCGTCCGGCTGGCCGAGGATGGTCAGGTCCGCGATGCCGCGGCGCAGCAGGATGTCCGCTGCCTGGAGAATGCGGGTGGATGCACCTTCGGGCAGGACAATGTGCCGACGCTCGGCTTTGGCTTTCTCGATCAGGCTGTACTCGAACATCACCGGGGTGACCTTGGTGGATTTCTTCGTCTCCAGGCGCTGGAACAGCTCGGCTGTGTCCACGTGTTCCTCGAAAGAACCCAGGGCCGTGGCGATCTTCTTCTGGTCCTCCGGTTCGATGCGACCGTACATTTCCATCAGGGTTCTGGTGATCTTGTAGGTGTGGCCCTTGGCCGAGAGGATGGGCATGGGCACGCCGGTCCAGCCGTCCAAAAGTTTCATCACGGAATCCGGAGGCTTGATGCCGCCGGTGAGCACGATACCCGCAACCTCGGGGTAGGTCTGGGATTGCCGGGTGGCGATGCAGCCCAGGAGGATGTCCGACCGGTCGCCCGGAGTAATCACCATGGAGTTCTTGGAAACATACTGCAAAAAGTTGTTCACCTGCATGGCGGCCACAACGTAGTCGTCCACCTGGACATCCAGTAGGTCTTCGCCGGCGATGACTTCGGCGTCCAGCCATTTGCGGATGTCGTTGATGGTTGGTTTGCCCAGGGAAGGCACCTCAGGAATGGCGTAGGTCAGGCATTCCTCGTGGATCCGGTACTTGCAGCGCAGGCCGCCGATGATCTCGTCCTTGTCCAGGCTTTCGGCCCGGTTGACGATGGTGGCTAGGACATCCAGGCCCTTTTCGGAAAAGGTATCGATGGCGATCTGGGTCTGGGCCACGATTTGTTTCGGGGTCTTGTTCTGGCCGTTGGCCACCAGGATAACCGGCGAGCCGAGGTTGGCGGCGATTTCCGCGTTGATGTCGAACTCGAAGGCAGAATCCCCTCCCACGAAGTCCGAGCCTTCGCAGAGGATGAAGTCGTAACGGGTCTCCAGAGCCTTGTACTTGGCCAGGATGTTCTCCATCAGCAGGGCGTGTTCGCCTTGATTGATCAGGTCCCGGGCTTGTTCCAGGGTGTAGGCGTAGGCGTCCTGGTAGGTTTCGTTGAGGTGGAACTGGGTCAGGATCAGGTTGGTGTCGTGATCCCGTTTGCCGTTGCCCTGGGCGCTGATGATCGGTCGAAAAAATCCCACCCGCCGGATATGGCGCATGAGCATCTGCATCAGGCCGAGACAGATGGCCGATTTGCCGCTGCGGGACTCCGTGTTGATGACGTAGAGGTTTTTGGCCATGGGCGAGGGTCCTTTGGTTTTGAGGTGGTCAGGTGATTTTCAGGTAACTGCTCAATATGGCCGGGCATTGCCTAATAGCCCCATAGCCTCTGGATTCTCGCCTGCGCGGGAATGACTTGGGATGGCACGTTCTCTCGTGCTCGTCATGTCCGCGCAGGCGGGCATCCAGGTTATGCTTGCCACATTTTTTTGAGCGACTACATTTTCAGAAATGAATATATCGTCCGTCATGCTGTAGGGGCGGCTCGCGAACCGCCTCTACTTTTTTGAAAATTCACCTTCCAGACTTCATTACAACGTTTCCGCGTACAACTCCACCACATGCTTGACGGGAATCGAATGTCCGGACTTGGACAGCATGTCCGAAATCTGGAGCATACAGGCCGGGCAACTGGTGGCCGAGATCTTTGCACCGGTGGCGGCGATGCTTTCGGCCTTTTTGCGCCCGATGACGTCGGACAGTTTGTAGTGCTTGATGTTGAAGCTGCCGCCGGACCCGCAACAGGAAGGTCCACCGGGCAGTTCAACAGCGGCGTATTTGCCGCCGGCAGCCAGGACTTGGCGCGGCTGGGCCGTGATCTTCAGCGTGTTCCGCAGGTGACAGGGATCGTGGTAGGCCACCTTGGCCGGGCTTGCGACCTCTTTCGGGGCAACCTTCAGGACATCGGTAAGAAACTGGCTGACGTCCATGACCTTGTCGGCAAGGTCCTTGACCCGGACCGCGTCCATCTTGTCCCCGTAGTATTTGGGCCAAAGCTCATGAATGGTGGCCGTGCAGGTGGCGCAGGGGGTGATCAGGTAGTCCCATTTGCCTTTGGCAAACAGGTCCAGGTTCTGGCGGACCAGATTGTCGAAGGCCGCGGTCTCGCCGCTGGACAGGGCCGGAATGCCGCAGCAGGCCTGATTGGGCGGCATGAAGACCCCAACTTGATGGTGTTCCATGATCTTCAGCACGGCCTGGCCAACCTGGGGGAAAACCTTGTCCGTGACGCAGCCGGGGAAGAACGCCACCCGCAGCCCGGACTTGCCCGAAGGGGTGTCCTTGTGGGGAGTCTGGGAATGGAGCGATTTCGAAGCCAGCTTCTTGAAATGCCGGTCCGCGATCAGCGGGGCGTTGAATCGGGCGCAGGACGTGCCGATGACGCTGTCCGCATCCTTGGTGAACAGGCCCTGCAAAGATGATCCCAGGGAGAGCAGATTGTTCATCAACTTCGGGTTGGTCAGCAGCCGACGGAAGATCAGTCGCTGGGTGGGTGGCAGGCCCAGGTAGCCGGTGAGAATGGCCCGGGCACGCAGGAAGATGTCCGTGACCTTGACCCCGGAGGGACAGTTGGCCTCACAGGTACCGCAGAGCAGGCACCGCTGAAGTTTTTCATTGACCTCTTCCGGGTCCTTGAGGATTTCCTCGGACAGACCGGAAAGCAAAGCCAATTTGCCGCGAGTGACGTCGGTCTCCCGTCCGGTCTGGGCGAAGACCGGGCACTGGGCCTGGCACATGCCGCAGCGCATGCAGCCGGTGAGCAGGTCGTCCAGCTCCTTGAACATGGATACGAGTTTTTTGATGTCGGCCATAATGTCCTCCAGTTAGGCGAGCAGGGGGCCGAGGATTTTGCCCGGATTGAGGATGTTGTTGGGGTCGAGCACGCTCTTCATCCTCCGGGAGTAGTTGATGGCCCCCACGCCGTATTCGTTCTTCAGATACTTGGCCTTGGCCAGGCCGATGCCGTGCTCGCCGGACAGGGTGCCGCCCAGGGCCAGGGCTTCCTCGAAGATGGCGTCGATGGCCGCTTCCACCCGATGCCATTCCTGCTTGTCGCGCTTGTCCGTGAGGATGGTCGGGTGCAGGTTGCCGTCCCCGGCATGGCCGAAGGTACCGATGATCAGGTCGTATTTTTTGGCGATTTTGTACAAGGCCTGCATCATGGCCGGAATTTTGGAACGGGGCACCGTGGCATCCTCCAGGACCGTGGTCGGTTTGACCCGGGCCAGGGCCGGCAGGGCGTCGCGGCGGGCCTGCCAGACGGCATTACGCTCGGCGTCGTCCTTGGCCACGCGGACGCTGGTG
>SKYX01000050.1 GCA_007127655.1 Desulfonatronum sp. | reverse complement strand
GGATAGTCGAATTCAGTGCATGGTTGCGCCGCATCCAAACCCAGACCCGGCTGTGCAACGCCCCGGAAACCATTTGGTGGAACCTGGACAAACACTATCTCGCGGACTTGCAGGCCCGAGGCGTTCCGGTGGTCTCGTTCCGGCTTCTCGAACCCGACGCCCCCCAGAGTCTGCGCGACCTGCTCGATAGCAACGGATGGGAGGAGGCCGTGCTCAAGCCCTGCGTTTCCGGCGGCGCCCGCCACACCTACCGGGTCCATCGCGACGCCGCCGACGCACTTCAGGAGCAGGTCCGTCCCCTTCTCGCCGCCGAGGCCTTCCTGCTCCAGCCGTTTATCCGCGACGTGGTCCAAACCGGTGAGGACACGGTGATGGTCTTCAACGGTCGCGTCACCCACGCCGTGCGCAAGGTTCCCAAAGCCGGAGACTTCCGGGTCCAGGACGACCACGGCGGTACGGTCCACCACCTCGAACCGACACGAGAGCACGTGGAACTGGCCCAACGCGCCATGGCCGCCTGCGAACCGGCCCCAAGCTACGGACGAGTGGACATGGTCCGGGACGAACACGGAAAACTGGCGGTCCTGGAACTGGAACTCATCGAACCCGAACTTTGGCTACGCGAACACCCTCCAGCTGCAGTGGAATTCGCCCAAGCTATCGCCCAGGTCGTTGCCGACCCGCTTTTGAAAACACACCGTAACGACAGAGAGAGCCCAGTCGTATGAATGAACAAGACCTTGAAACCATCGAGCGGATCATGTCCGAAATAGAGTGTCCAAAAGAGTTCCGATGCAAGCAGCAAGATTTCGAAGATCTCTGCGAAGCCCGAGATTTCGGGCTGGACGGCTACATCAAGTGCCGTGAGGATACTCCCCTTGATTGCGCGTTCGCCCTGTCCTTCGGGCACGACTACTTCTGTCGCTGCCCACTGCGTGTTTTCCTGGCCAAGAAACTCAAGAAATAATCAATAGTTGACAACAGCTTTGAAATCAGGCATGAACTTCGTTGTTTCGTTGCCCCTGGAGGATCCTTGAGAAAAGCCTTGCATCGCAAATCGCAAGGCCACCTGGCTTTCTCCCTATCATGGCAAAACTAAGGGTTTCGACCGCAAGGACGAAACCCTTTTTGTTTGTTTCCAAGGCCCTTGCCCGTTTTCGTTCAACCGTTCATACGGAATCCATCACCATCATGTCTGTCCGCCTCGCTCCCAAAAAGACCCAGTCCCTTTTGCCCACGGACATTCTGTTCCAGTCCGACTACTGGGCTCATGTTAAGTCCCGCCTGGGATGTAGGCCGGTGGCCTTCGACATCCTTACCCCGGAGCCGACTTCCAACAAAGGTCAAAACAATTACGGCGACGTCCTGGTCCTGCTCCAACCCGTGGGCCGGAACAACCTGGGAGCCTTCGTACCCCAGGGGCCGGAGCACACTCCGCCCGGGGATCATCGTGGACAGTACCTTGAAGAGCTATCCGAAGCGCTGGTCCGTCACCTGGACTCTTCCGTGGCCTTCATCCGCTACGATCTGCCCTGGAAGTCCCGATACGCTGGGGAAATGCTCGCCAAAAGCTGGAATACCTTTCCGGAACCGCGCATCCGTGAAATGCGCATGAACATCGGCACCAGGCACTGGAACCTGCGCAAGGCGGAAATGGACATGACCGTGGCCAGTTCCCTTGTCGTGGACATCAGTCGTCCGGAAGAGGAGATTCTGGCCGGGATGAAGGCGAAGACCCGCTACAATATCGGGCTGGCCCGGCGCAAGGGCGTCGTCGTGACCCCGGCCTCCATGGACAAGCTGCCCTCGTTTTACGACTTGTACCGCCAGACCGCCAAACGTAACGGCTTTCCCTCCTGCGACTATCGCCACTTCGCGGCCCTGTTCCAAGCCCATGCCCAAAAATCCAACACTTCGGAGTTGCATTTCCTGCTGGCCGGGCATGAAAGTGACCTGCTGGCCGGAGCGATCGTCGCTATTTCCGGGAGCAACGCCGTTTTCCTGCACGGTGCCTCCTCCACAGCCAACAGAACGTTCATGAGTTCCTACGCCCTGCACTGGGCCGCCATGCGGCTGGCCAGAAGCCGAGGTTGCACCCGCTACGATATGGGAGCGGTCTCGCCCGGAGCCGCGCCGGACCACCCCTTTTACGGACTGTTTCGCTTCAAGACCGGATTCGGCGGAGCCATCGAACTGCGCAGCGGCTCCTGGGACTATCCGCTGAACGAAGACGTCTATAACGCATATCGCAACGCGGACGCGCTTTCCCGGGACAACGGCCTGTAACCGCCTGGCTCCATTCACGCACTCTTCCCACCATCACGAAAAATGCCCGCGCCCTGGGACGGTATCCGTTCCAGGGCGCGGGCATTGTTACCGCATGGACCACGACACGTCGTGTCGCCATTTCCGTTGAAATTCAGCCGGCGAAATTATTCGTCAATATCGTTTCGCGAAGACCAAGTCCCATCAAAAGACCAACACCCCGTAAATATCCATCAATCCAAACAACGCGAAAAAGCCGATGCCGATTATCCATGCCTCGACGGAGAGAGCAAATTTTCTGAAAATGAACATGGCGGGAAACCTCTTGGGATTGATTCAAAGTCAAAGCCTCATGCCTTCTTTTCTTTTCCCTGCCTTTGGCCATGTCGTCAAGTCCTGGCTTCGTGTTACTTTCTTTCCCGAAACGTGGGTTCGAAGTCATGAACCCGATCCGAGCCCGTGACATTCGTCTCGCCCCTGGGTAGTTTTTCGGGAATGGAGCGTGATCGCAAACCAAGGAGGACAGCATGACCACAACGTCGGAAGCCGGATATCTCCAACTCCACGCCGCCGGAGAACTGCGCGCTCGTGCCGCCGAGGCGGTGGAGGCGCTACTGGACTGCGCCATGTGTCCCAGGCAGTGCCGGGTGAACCGGCTCGAAGGGGAATCGGGCTTTTGCCGGATCGGTCGCTGGGCCAAGGTTGCCAGCTACAGCCCGCACTTTGGGGAGGAAGAGCCGTTGGTGGGCAGCGGTGGGTCCGGAACGATCTTTTTCGCCCAGTGCAACCTGGCCTGCGTGTTTTGCCAGAACCACGACATCAGCCACCAAGGGGAGGACGCCCCGGAGGCGGTCCCGGAACAACTGGCCGCCGTCATGCTGGAATTGCAGGCTCAAGGCGTCCACAACATCAATTTCGTCACCCCATCTCACGTCGTGCCCCAAATCCTCGAAGCCCTGGTCATCGCCGCGGACCAGGGGCTGCGTTTGCCCCTGGTTTACAATTCCAGCGGATACGACAGCCTGGAGACGTTGCGCCGACTCGACGGCGTGGTGGACATCTACATGCCCGACGCCAAATTCTTTGCCCCGGAAGCCGCCGCCCGGTACTGCCGGGCCGAGGACTACCCGGAACGGGCCCGGGAAGCCATCAAAGAAATGCACCGCCAAGTGGGCGACCTGGAACTGGACGATCGGGGCGTCGCCGTCCGCGGCCTGCTTGTCCGGCATCTGGTGATGCCGGAAGATCTGGCCGGAACCGCACTGTGGATGGAATTCTTGGCCCAGAAAATCTCCCAGACCACCTACGTGAACATCATGGACCAATACCGACCGTGCGGGAACGCAAACGCATTCCCGGAACTGAGCCGTCCGCTCACCGGCGAGGAGTTCGCCCAGGCACTGAATGCCGCGGCCCAGGCCGGAATCACCCGACTGGATCAGCACCAAGCGAACCTGGCCAAACGCCTTTGGCGGGCCCTGCTGTAAACGCGCCCGCCGCGCCTACCTGTCCCAGCTTTGCGAGTTAGGTCGTTTGGCCCGGAACGGACGGACCGTGGCCGGTCGCTTGCGCATGGGGCGCTGGTCGTCGTCGGCCCGTCCTCCATCCGAGACTTCCTTGACCTCGATCCGCAGGCCTCGGATCTGGTTTCCGTCCATCACCCGAACCACGTCTTTGGCGAATTCCGTGGGCACTTCCACGAAACAGCGGCTGTCCTGCATCACGATCTTGCCGATCTGTCTGCCCGAGAGACCGGTTTCTCCGGCAATGGCCCCGACCACGTCCCGCACTTCCACCTGTTGATTGCGGCCGACGTTGAGCATTAGCCGGGTCATGCCCTGTTGCGGTCCGCTCTCCCGGAATCCGGGGCCAGGGCGATTCCGGTCCTGATCCCGATCACCGGACCGACCGCGGGACGGCTCGTTGAACAGCAGCGCATCCTCCTGTTCCTTCCTGGGCGGTCCCATGAGTATTTTCAGCATCGCCGCAGCCATGTCCAGGGAAGAGACCTGTTCATTCTCCAAAAAGTGCTCCACCACTCTCACCTGGGTTTCCAGTCCGCCCTGCGCCATGCTCTCCCGTATCCCACTCAGGAACTTATCTGTTTTGGCCTGCTCCACGTCGCCCACGCTGGGGACGCTGCGCTGAACCATCTTGGCCTTGGTGAACCGCTGGATGTCCCGAAGCTTGTAGAACTCCCGGCCCGAGGCGAAGGTGAAGGCCCTTCCGGTCCGTCCGGCCCGGCCCGTGCGCCCGATGCGGTGGACGTAGTACTCCACGTCGCTGGGAATATCGAAATTAAAGACAGCTTCTACGTCGTCCACGTCGATGCCCCTGGCGGCCACGTCCGTGGCTACCAGAATCTCCACGCTGCCCGACCGAAACTTGCCCATCACCCGGTCGCGTTGCACCTGGTTCATGTCGCCATGCAGCCCCTCGGACATGTACCCACGGGCCTGAAGGTGCTCCACGATCTGGTCCACGCCCCGTTTGGTGTTGGAAAAGACGATGCTCAGCTTGGGGTTGAACACGTCGATGATCCGGCACATGGCCTCCAGCCGCGAGCCTCGGGGCACCTCGTAGAAAAACTGCTCGACGTTCGGCACGGTGAGCACTTTTTGGGATACCTTGGCCAGCAACCGATCCGTCTGATACGTGTCCGCCAGGCGCAGAATCTCCGAGGGCATGGTCGCGGAGAAGAGCACGGTCTGTCGATTGGCGGGCACGGCCTGAAGGATCAACTCGATGTCTTCCCGAAAGCCCATGTCCAGCATCTCGTCCGCCTCGTCCAGGACCGCGATCCGGACCTTGTCCAGCTTGATGGTCCCCCGGTCCATATGGTCCATGACCCGGCCCGGAGTGCCGATGATCACCTGCGCCCCCTGGCGCAACACCCGGATCTGCCGATCAATGGGCTGCCCTCCGTAGACCGGAAGCACGGTGATCCCTTTGCGGTATTTGGCCAGGGTGTTCAGCTCCTCGGCCACTTGGATGGCCAGTTCCCGGGTCGGACAGAGCACGATGGCCTGGATGTCCCGACTCGCGGGGTCGACCTTTTCCAAAACCGGGATGCCGAAGGCCACGGTTTTTCCCGTTCCGGTCTGGGCCTGGCCGATGACGTCCCGGCCCTGCATCAACATGGGAATGGCCAGGGCCTGTATGGGCGACGGCTCCTCAAATCCCATGTCCTGAATGGCCTTCAGCGTTTCCTCGGATAGGGTCAATTCTTCAAAGCGTTCGATTGTCATAGTCGGGATTCCTTTTGGGTTCTTGGCTTGGGAGCCGTGGACGCTATTGCTTGAGATGTTACAAAAAAAGTCACGGGATCATTGATCCGCTTCGACGCCGCCCAGGCCTTCCAGGTCCTCGTAGGCCTCGGGGACGAATCGAGGGGTGCACACGACCAGAAAAAGCAGGTCTGAAATGCCGGGATTACTGATGCGTTGAGAAACCCCGGGGGGAATCAGGACCACGTCTCCGGGCATCACGGTGCTGGCAGGTCGCCCATCGATTTCCACCAGGCCCTGGCCTTCGAGAATAATGTACCGCTCCATGATGCCACGCAGGCGGTGCAGGCGGGTCGTAACGCCCGGCAGGACGCGGGCCCGGGCCACGGACACATCCACGTCTTGTTCGGAGTTCCACCATTCGCTGATGAAACAGCGCTCCTCGAAGAAGTACTCGTCCATCATGGAGCCCCGGTGCGTCAAGGGCGTTGTCGTCGTCATCCTTCCTCCGTCATCCTCTTCAACAAACCACGGGTAAGGGCGTTCCCAATACAATGGCCCGTTGCGAAACCTCCGCCCGCCAAGCCAACGCCTCCACGCCCTGGGCCAACACCCGGCGCAAGGTCCGACCATAAACCGGATCAATGGCGTCCGCCGGGGACAGTCGCACGGCATCCCCGCGCTGGACGCAGAAAAAGATCACGGCCCGGTGTCCCATGGTGACCAGTTCGGCAAGTAATTCCAGATGCCGGGAGGCCCTGACGCTCTCGGCGTCCGGAAAGATCGCTGTCCCCTGCTCGTCAACCGCGGTGACGTTCTTGACCTCCACGTAACAAGCCCGACCCTCGACGTTTTCCAACAGCATGTCGATCCGTCCGTGGCCGACCACAACTTCCCGGCGTACTGGTCGGTACCTGGCCAGTTCAGGTGCCTTGGCCTCGGCCAGGGCCTCCCAGACCAAACCGTTGCTCCGCCCTGTATGGATGCCCACCAGCACGCCGGACTCGGCCTCGGTCAACTCCCAGGTCCAGGGATATTTACGTTTGGGGTTGTCCGCCCGACTCAACCAAACCCGGCTCCCCGGACTCGAACACCCGAGCATGGACCCGGTGTTCGGGGTATGCGCCGTGACCACCTCGCCGCTCTCCAGCCGGACGTCCGCCAGGAAACGCTTGTAGCGCCGGATCAGAACACCAGTGATCAAAGACTCAGGGAGCAGCATTTCGATAATCTCGGCACTTCGCGTTCCGTAGGGGGCAGGTCCGAGACCTGCCCCTACTCGACAAACCGCAATGTCAGGCGGAACCGTTCCTGCTCGCCGGAGAGCAGCCGCAGCGGACGACAGAAATAAAACGCCGAGCCCTGAGGGGTGCGCTCGAAACCGCTTTCGGACTTGGTCACGGCCCACAGCGGAACATGGCGCAATGTGGCCTCCGGGCTGACCTCCACCAGAAACCGGCCCTGGGAATAGGGACAGGCAAAGGTCACATCCGCGAGAGCAACGAAACTCCAGGACTGTTCAAGGTCTTTTTCCTCTTCCCCGCCGCCATTGCCATGGGATCGTCCGGTACACCGCGAAGTCAGACCCAAGGCCAGTTCGGTGGCCCAGATCGCGCTTCGGACATCCCCTCCGCATGCCGTGATCCGGTAATCCACCTCTACCCGATCCGTGAACAACCGAAAGGACTTCTCCACGTCCAGCCATCGCGAAGGTTCTCCCAAAGGTTTCTCGGAAGGCACCCCAAAAAACTTTTCGGAAAACTCTTCGGAAGACTTTTCAGTCAAAGCCATCCGGCCCGCAAACGCCGCCTCCATCCCCGCCTTCAGTTCCCGAACCTCCCAGGTCATGGCCGTTTGCCAGGAACTGGCCAAGGGCTGGAAGCGTCCGTGGGTCAGATCATCAAGACTGGTCTCGTCGGGCAGGAGATAATCCGCGAAG
>SKYX01000394.1 GCA_007127655.1 Desulfonatronum sp. | reverse complement strand
GGACGAACTGAGCCACGGATTTGGCGGCGTAGCTGGGCACGTTGGAGACGGGAACGCCGCGTTGGGACGCGGCGTCCAGGTCCACCACGTCGTAGCCCGTGGCCATCACGGCGATGAACCGCAATTTGTCCAGCTTGGCCAGGGTGTCCCCGCGCAGTGGAGTTTTGTTGGTCAGGAGGATGTCCGCGGACAAGGCCCGGGGCAGGATGTCCGCGGCGGCGGTCCGGTCATGGACCGTCAATGTGCCCAGCGCCTCCAGGGGCGTCCAGGGATTATCGCCTGGGTTAATGGTCTTGCCGTCCAGCACGACGATGTTCATAAGCGATCTCCAGAGTGGGTCTTCAGGAAGTTTGGTTGAAGCGAATGGGGAAATCGGAGTTCCGCTGTTGTTCGGCGTCCCATGATGGCTAACACTGATGAATGATGAATATCAAGCATCAATGCATCACTGGTGATACCCCAGAGCCGGTTTGTTCTCTAAAAAAATATATGCAATTTCAATGTATTAAATTGCATGGTGTTCAAGGGGAACCCCCAAGGAGGGCAGCAATCATCGAAATCGAAATCGAAATCGCTATCGAAATCCGAACGTTACCAGAAATCGATTTTGATCACGATTTCGATACCGATCCAGAGTGCCCGTGGTTCGAGAACAAAATTGCCCTGGATGAAAACCGATCAGCTATTTCATATACCTTTGAAATTGTTTTTGAAAAATGGAATTGTCTGGAGCCGACCTCACTCCCTGGGGGTTGTGCCCGGTATGCGGGGGCGGTAAGAGAGCGTCGCGCTTGGCGCGATTGTCATGGATGCAAGGAACAACATATTTTTAAGGAGATCGGTTCGTCATGAATTTATGTATTGTCGGCACGGGGTACGTCGGGTTGGTGACCGCGGCGTGTTTCGCGGAAATGGGCAACAATGTGGTTTGCGTGGACGTGAATCCGGAGATCGTCAAGAACCTGACTCAGGGCAAGATCCATATTTTCGAGCCGGGATTGGAAGAGATCGTGCAGCGGAACACGGAACAGGGCCGCCTGCGGTTCACCACGGACCTGACCGATGGTCTGGAATCGGCCCTGTTCGTGATGATCTGCGTGGGGACCCCTTCCCGGCCTGATGGCAGTTGCGACCTGCGTTTCGTCCATCAGGTGGCCCGGGACGTGGGCAGGCACATGCGCGAATACAAGGTCGTGGTGAATAAATCCACGGTTCCGGTGGGTACGGCCGACCAGGTGCGGAACCTGATTCTTGAGGAACAGCAGGCCCGCGGGGTGAGCATTGAGTTCGATGTGGTCTCCAACCCGGAATTCCTCAAGGAAGGCGACGCGGTCAATGACTTCATGAAGCCGGACCGGGTGGTGGTGGGCACGGACAACGTCCGGGTAGGCGAATTGCTCAAGGCTCTGTACGCGCCGTTCGCCCGTAGCCGGGAAAAGCTGATCATTATGGGCGTGCGCAGTTCGGAGATGACCAAGTATGCCGCCAACTGCATGCTGGCCACCAAGATTTCGTTCATCAACGAAGTCGCCAACATTTGCGAGCGGGTCGGCGCGGACGTCAACGACGTGCGCATGGGCATCGGTTCAGATTCGCGCATTGGCCGGCATTTCATCTACCCGGGCCTGGGGTACGGCGGGTCCTGCTTTCCCAAGGATGTCCGCGCCTTGATCGACACGGCCGTGGGCAGCGGCTACGAACCCGGGGTGCTCAAGGCCGTGGACGGGTTGAACATGCGCCAGAAGCGGAGCCTGGTGGACAAGATTTCCGCTTACTTTGCCCAGCAAGGCGGGGTGCGGGACAAGACCCTGGCCTTGTGGGGCGTGGCCTTCAAGCCGAACACGGACGACATCCGGGAGGCCCCGGCCCTGGAACTGATCGCGGAATTGACCTCGGCCGGGATGCGGGTCAGGGCCTTTGACCCGGCGGCGGGGGAAAAGGCTCGCGAGGCCTTGGCGGACAATCCGCTGGTATCCTTTCATGCCAACCAGTACGAAGTGCTGGACGGAGCGGACGTGCTGGCCGTGGCCACGGAGTGGAACCAGTTCCGCAATCCGGATTTTCAACGGATTCGTAAAACCCTGACTGAGCCGATCATTTTTGACGGCCGTAATCTGTATGATCCGGAATTTCTGAAGCGCTTCGATCTGGAGTACGTCTGCATCGGCCGGGGGCATTTGGCGGGCAAGGTTGCGTCGTAGAACTCTGCTGAGGGGAGCAACGCACGCATCGTAGGGGCACGGCGCGCCGTGCCCCTACGATGCGTGTTTTTATATGATGCGTGTACCGGGAAAGGAACACCCGGAGGTGGTCAGTATGGCAGGGTCAAAAGGGGCAGGGCGTTTCGATTTGTGGTTGGGTGGCGAAGGGTTGGCCTCGCTGGCAGAAGCGTAATTGCAGTTCCTGCAAAATGAGCCGTTCGTAATTCTCCGCCGGCAATTCCGGGTAGATGTCGTGCTCGTGAAAGAAACCTTCCATGAATTGGCTCTCTTCCCAAAAATCCATAAGATCCTCATCTCCGAGCATCTTGACGTGTTCGTCCAGGGAGACCGATACGGCGGAGTGTTCGTGGTAATAAGCCATGCTACAGGATGACCTCCGGTGGGGTTAGCCGGGCGCGCGGTAACGCTCCCGAATCGCGACAGGGCGCAGTTGTAATGAACTGGGAGATTTTTGCAACCGGGATTTTTTGGGGAACCGCCCGCTGCGCTCAGGGCGCAAAGGCCGCCAAGAAGTAATTTTTGCCTTCCGCGGGAAAGATGCGAAAGGCAAAAGGCTTCCCGCCTGACCGCGATTTATGATTTATCCCGAAAAGGGCAATGTTTTTGGGAAGCGGTTTTTTCCCTGCTTTCCAAAATGCATTCCTTTGCGCTCCTTGCGTCTTGAGTTCCCTCCGGGAACGGGCGGTTCATTTTAAGGTTGCTGAAGGGAGTGTTTTTGACGATGAACAATAGAGGTGACGGTTCGTGTATTTGACCAAGGACGTTCAGGAGTTTCTGCGCGGGCGCAAGGACGCGCTGTCCATTCATAAAAGCGGTCCGGCGACCCAGGCCTATCTGGCCGAGGCCCTGTTGGCCAAAGGGCAAAACGTGGTGCTGGTGGTCCCGGAGGCCAAGCAGGTTCCGGAAATGGAGGCCCTGGTTCGGCTGTTTTCCCGAGACGATCATGATCTGTTTTGGAAGCGGCGCTGGTTCTCCCTGCCCGCCTATCCGCCCGAGGACCCGTTGCATGCGGACCCCGGTGCCTGGAGTCGGCGGTGGTTGACTCTCTTCGCGTTGCACGGCGCGGTGCGTCCGTTTGGCCTGGTGCTGAGCGTGGAGAATTTTTTGCCCAAGTGGCCGCCCCGGGAGGAAGTGGAGAACGCGTTTCTGCACCTGAGCGTGGGCGAGGAAATATCCCCGGACCTGATCCTGGAGCAGCTGATTTCCTGGGGCTACCGCCGGTCGTCCATGGTTGGCGCCGTTGGCGAGATCGCCCGACGCGGCGACATCCTGGACGTTTTTCCGCCGGGCTTCGAGATTCCGTTGCGGATGGAGTTTTTCGGTGAGCACCTGGAGAGTATGCGCTTGTTCGAACCCTTGCGCCAACGCTCCATGGCCGACGTCCCGGACGCGATCATCCTGCCGGTGGCCCCGGCCCTGCTGAGTCCGGAGTCCATGTCTCGGGCCCAGGCCTGCTGGCAGCGCTTCGACGCCACCGGCGAAGTCTCAGACCGCGGCCACGGGGCCTTGTTGCGGGCTTTGGAGCGCGGGGACGGGCGGATGGCCCCGGGGGTGTACTACGAGCGGTTCTCGACCCTGAACCAATGGATACCCGGGAACACGACGTTTCTGCTTTCCGGGTCGTCCCAACTGCGACCGCGGCTGGAAGAGGGCGAGTGGGCCTGGCAGGCGTTTCTTGAGGAGGCCGCACGGGAAAACGACTGCGCGTCCGAGGTTCGCTGGCTGCGGTCCAGCGTGATCCAGCCTGCGTCCTCGGCCAGACTGGCGTGGCACAACCAGCCCCAGATGGTTTTCGAAGACCTGCTCATCGGTGTGGATCGTCAAGGTGTCGATCTGCCGGAAAAGGCCTCCGGCTCCTTTCAGGACCTGTTCTGGCGTCCCGAGGCCCGGCAACGCCCCTGGAGCACGCTGATGCAGGCCCTGCGCACGTGGCAAGATGAGCGGCCCCAGGTGCTGATCGCTTTTCATTCGGACCATTCCCGGAGCCGGTTCGGCAAGCGGCTGGCCGAAGAAGGCATTGCCTTCGAAGAGTCTTTTGATCCCCAAGGCCAGGGGGTGGCCCTGGTGCGCTCCTCGCTGCGCAAGGGGCTGGACCTGGAATGGAACGGTCTGCTGCTTTTGGCCGAGGACGTGCTCCAGCCCGACGAGAAAAAAGGCCCGGCCCGCCAGACCCATAAAAAAGGTTTTGCCGGGCTGGACTCCTTTGACGAGTTGTCCGCCGGGGATCTGCTGGTGCACCGGGATTACGGCCTGGGCCGCTTCGACGGGCTGCACCGGGTGCGGATCGGGGATGCGGCCAACGATTATCTGCTGATTGAATATGCCGGGGAGGACAAGCTGTACCTGCCCGTGGACCGCCTGAACCTGGTCCAGCGCTACAAGGGGCCCGAGGGCGCGTCACCGGGGCTTGATCGGCTGGGCGGGGCGCAGTGGTCCAAGACCAAGGAGCGGGCGCGCAAGGCCATCGAAAAGATCGCCCAGGACCTGGTGGAAATCTATGCCTATCGCCGGGTCGCCAAGGGCTACGCCTACAGCCCGATGAACGAGATGTATCGGGATTTCGAGGCCTCCTTTGGGTACGAGGAGACTCCGGACCAGTCTCGGGCCATTGACGACGTCCTGGCGGACATGGATCTGCCCCAGCCCATGGATCGCCTGGTCTGCGGAGACGTGGGCTTCGGCAAGACCGAGGTGGCCATGCGCTCGGCTTTCCGGGCGGTGATGGACGGCAAGCAGGTGGCCCTGCTCTGCCCGACCACGGTCCTGGCTGAGCAGCACTACCAGAACTTCCGGATGCGCATGGAACACTTTCCGGTCCAGGTGGCCATGCTCAGCCGGTTCGTGCCCAGGGTCCGCCAGAAGCAGATTTTGGAGGCCGCGGCCCGGGGGCGGGTGGACATTCTCATCGGCACCCACCGGCTGATTTCCGACGACGTGCATCTGCCCAACCTGGGCCTGCTGATCCTGGACGAGGAACAGCGTTTCGGGGTCAAACACAAGGAAAAGCTCAAGAAACTGCGTAAGAACGTGGACGTGCTGACCCTCACGGCCACGCCCATCCCCCGAACCCTCCAGCTTTCGCTTTCCGGAATCCGCTCCCTGAGCGTGATCGAAACCCCGCCCGTGGACCGCAAGCCGGTGCAGACCTTTCTCCTGGAACGCGACGCCGGGATGCTCCGCCAGGCCTTGGCCCAGGAACTGGAACGCGGCGGCCAGGCGTTCTGGGTGCACAACCGGGTCCAGGGGCTGGAGCAGGTGGTTGAGTACGTGCGCTCTTTAGCCCCGGAGGCCCGGATTGGCATGGCCCACGGGCAGATGAGCGCAACCATGCTGGAAGAGGCCATGCACAAGTTCTGGCACGCCGAGCTGGACATCCTGGTCTGCACCGCGATCATCGAATCCGGCCTGGATTTTCCCCGGGCCAACACCCTGATTGTGGACCAGGCCCAGATGTTCGGGCTGGGACAGCTCTATCAGTTGCGGGGGCGGGTGGGTCGCAGCGAGCGGCAGGCCTTCGCCTATTTCGTGGTGAACAACCTGGACGGGATGCCGGAATCCACCCGCAAGCGGTTGCAGGTCATCCTGGACATGGATTACCTGGGAGCGGGGTTTTTCGTGGCCATGGAGGATCTGCGGCTGCGCGGGGCCGGGAACATCCTGGGCGAGACCCAGTCCGGAACCATTTCCAAGGTCGGACTGGAGTTGTTCCTGGAGATGCTGGAGAACGAGGTTCGGCGGCTCAAGGGCGAAGCTCCTCGGGAGGATGTCCACACCGAAATGAACGTCCTCTACCCGGCGCATATTCCCGAGGATTACATCCCCGAATCCCGGGACCGGCTGCATTTCTACAAGGCCTTGTCCTCCGCGGCCACGGATGAGGCGGCCCTGGAGATCGAGGGGGAAATCAAGGACCGGTTCGGGAATTTTCCAGAGGAACTGCAAACCTTTACGGAGGTCGTCCGCCTGAAGCGGCTGCTGTCGTCCCTGAAAGCGGTCAAGGCCGATCTGCTGCCGGGCAAGGTGGTTGTGTCCTGGCCGGATGGGACCAATGGGCGAAAGGATGGGGTTGGCGATACCGGTGAGGCGGACCTCGCCGTCCTGGACGCCATCGTCCCCTGGGTTCTCCAACACCAGGACCAGGCACGACTGCTCCCGCCCAACCGGGTGGAGTTGCGCTTTGCGGACAAGGCGGCTAACAATAGGCATTTGGAACAAGCCACGATCTTGCTTTCCGAGCTGACGCCCTCGCGTCCCGCTTCCTCATGATCCCCATGCATCAATACTCCTTATGCAACGGCGCTTTTCAGACCTCAAGGCCGGTCGTTGCCCAGGCTGTTTGTTTGGGCCTGATCGTGCTGCTTAGCCTGGTGTCGGGATGCTCTGCTCCATTCGATGAACAGGGCGTCGTGGCTCGGATCAACGGAGAGCCCGTGCTGCTTTCCGAAGTCGAGGCTGTACATGATCTGAAGTACCTGGCGGGCATGACGCACCAGGTGGACTCCTTGCAACGTCTGCAAGAAGAGTACGGAACGGTGCTGACCGAAATCCTGGTGCAACGATTGGTGGCTGGATATCTGGCCGACCAGGGTCTGGCCGTGACCGACGAGGAAGTGGCCGCGGCGGAGATGGTGGTCCGGGCCGATTATCCGGAAGGGGCTTTCGAGCAGATGCTGATCGAGGAGTATATTCACCTGGATCGATGGCGGGAGCAGCTTCGGGCCGGGTTGAATCAGGAAAAATTGGTCCAGAAGGTGCTGCGGCCTTCCATATCCATTGATTATCTGGAAGTGGACGCCTACTATCGGGAACACATCGCCGACTTTTATCTCCAACCCCGGGTGCGATTTTTGTTGATCCAAGGCCAGGATCGGGACTTGTTGGAAAAGGTGCTGGAACTCTCCGCCACTGAGCCTGATCCCGACGTGCTGGGGAAACGTTTCGACAGGGTGGACGTGCATGCCTATGCCTTGCGGGAAGACAATATCCCCGGTGATTGGCAGGCGCTGTTGTCCGGCTTGGAGCCCAGAGAGGCGACGGATATCTTGTCGCGCAATCCGGAAGGATATCAGGTTCTGGTCTTGTTGGAGCGCACCGAGGGCAGAATCGTCGATCCGGCCCAGGCCTACCCGCTGGTTGAGCGGATTCTGCTTGAGAGCAAGCTTCGTGAGGCTTTTGACGCATGGCTCGCGGAAGCGTTGCGATCCGCCAGCATTC
>SKYX01000363.1 GCA_007127655.1 Desulfonatronum sp. | reverse complement strand
TGACTCCAAATGTGAAGTCGACCTGACAGTGTCGTTTTGGAAGCAAAGAGGAATAAGCGACTGGCCGGGCAAGTGAGGAGGAGAGAATGAAGGATCGTTCAGTGACTTACTCCTAAAAGAGGTCTATGAAAACGGCGAGATTCAGCCGGAGGCAACTATTCGAAAATTTCGAAGAGTTCAGCAGGAAGGCTCCCGGCAGGTCACCCGCGAGGTTGACTTCTCCAACCTGGACGCCATTATTTCCGTCGGCTACCGGGTCAACGATCTCTCCCTGAATCCCGGAGCGTTGCCTTGGGTTGGCAATGGGAAAACAGGAACAGTCCCGCAAGGGCAACCCACATGGTCATTCAAAAAAATCTCAATGGTTCTGAAACATCCGCCGACGACCAGGGCCGCGTCCTGATTTGGGACGCGGCTTCCAGATTTTGGCTGGCATTTCGTCAACCGTGCGAGGTGGTCCGGGCGGAGAGCATGGAGCAGGTCGGTCCGTGTCTGGAGCGGATCGAAAGCTTGGCGGAACAGGGCCTGTACGCCGCCGGGTTCGTGTCCTACGAGGCCGCCCCGGCCTTTGATTCCGCGCTGCGGGTTTGCCCTCGAACCAAGGACGGTCCGCCGCTGCTCTGGTTTGGGATCTACGAGCGGGTCGAGCGGATCGCGCCCCGCGACGTTCCGGAAGGCGTGGACCCTGAGTTAGCGCCGCTGGACTGGTCGCCGTCCATTTCCGAATCCGGCTATCGGGAGGCCCTCGGGAGCATCAGGGAGCATTTGCGGGTGGGGGACTGCTACCAGGTCAACTTCACTTTCCGATTGCGAACCGACTTTTCCGTGGATCCCTGGGATTATTTTCGAACCGTCTGCCGGGATCAGCCCCCGGCCCACGCCGCCTTTGTTCGCCTGCCGAACTGGGCGGCATGCAGTTTCTCGCCGGAGCGGTTCTTCGCTCTGGACGGCGAGGAGATCGTTTCCGAGCCGATGAAGGGCACCCGGCCCCGGGGGCGGACCCTGGAGGACGATCTGGCCCTGGCCGGGGAGCTGGGCCGGTCGCCCAAGGACCGGGCCGAGAACGTGATGATCACGGACATGGTCCGCAATGATTTGGGCCGGATCGCCGAAACCGGCAGCGTCGAGGTGGACGACCTGTGCCGGGTGGAGAAGCACGCCACGGTCTGGCAGATGGTCTCCACGGTCCGGGCGCGGACAAAGCGTTCGCTGACGGATATCTTTGCGGCCCTTTTCCCTCCGGCCTCCATCACCGGCGCACCCAAGGCCGCCAGCATGGGCATCATCGCCGACCTGGAATCCGACCCTCGCGGGCTCTATACCGGCTGCATCGGATACGTGGGCCCCAAGGCGTCGCGTTCAGCCTCTGGAAGCAAGCCGGAGCTCCGGGCCGCGTTCAACGTGGCCATCCGCACGGTCTTGGTGGACCAGCGCCGGAACCGGGCCGAATACGGTGTCGGCGGAGGGATCGTCTGGGATTCGGACGCCCGGGGCGAGTACGCGGAGTGTCGGACCAAGGCCGAGGTTTTGCATCGGCGGACGCCGGAATTCCGGCTCCTGGAAACCATGCTCTGGACCCCGGAGCACGGGTACGTGCTGTTGGAACGGCACTTGGCCCGGCTGGGCGCTTCGGCCGAGTATTTTGATTTTCCCCTGGACGTGCAGCTGATCCGTGATCGACTGGACGTGCTGTCCTCGGGATTTGGCCAAAAATCACAAATGGTCCGCCTGCTTCTGGACAAGGACGGGGTCGTTGCCCTGGAACATCTCCCCCCGCCATCGCCGTCCTCCGTCCCCCTTCGCGTGACCCTGGCCTCGTCGGCGGTGGATTCCTCGGACATCTTCCTTTACCACAAGACCTCCCATCGTCATATTTACGCCCAGGCCCTGGCCGCGAACCCCGGCTTCGACGACGTCCTGCTGCAAAACGAGCGCGGCGAACTCACCGAATCCACCCGGGCCAACCTGGCCATCAGCCAGGACGGCGTTCTCTGGACCCCGCCGATCCGCTGCGGTTTGCTGGGCGGGACGATGCGGGCCGAAATGGTGGAGCGGGGCGAGTTGAAGGAGCGGGTGCTTCGGCCGGAAGATTTACGCGGAGCAGAACGGGTTATCCTGGTGAATTCAGTGCGGGGAATGTATGATGTGGTGGTTGCGGGCGGTCTTTGAATGGAGTCCGTGTCGTTAAGCTTGTGCTATCTCCCTGAAGGGGAGACGTCGTAAAGCCGGTGGTTTCAACCACCGGAATGAAGCATGCCACGATTTCTAGTCCTGAAGGGACGACATATTTGGCAGCCTCATTGGCGACGTCGTCCCTACAGGACTTAAACCGTAATCGACTCCTACCGGTGGTTGAAACCACCGCCTATACGACGAAATCCCTTCGGGATAGCGGAAAAGAAATACTCCAATTCATCCCGGTGTTGCTCCTCGGGTTGTTCTCGAAGAGCAATTTCGAAATCCTCATCAACCGGACCGATGACCTGCGTCAGCCAAGACCAGTCGTCGGCAATAGGCTCCAGGATGACCGCGTTTCCGCTTCGGCGAATCCGCACTTCCCCGCCCTCAAAGCGGAATTGCTTAGGCAAGCGGATAGCCTGTGATCGACCGGACCAGAAGATTTTTGCCGTTTCCATGGTATGCCTCCAAGCTGATATATGGCAAAAAGATATATCCTGGTATTCGGTAATGCAAGCAGGAGCAGGAGATGGGCGAGCCGATGCTTTGCCGGAAAGACATGAAAAATATGACCAACAAACTGGGAAGATTGACGATTGAAAACTTCTTTTCGAGATGTAGCCATGGATCAGCGGTCGGATGACGTTTGCGGCGAGGTGTGCGTTCATGACGACGCGGTGCGGCGGGTGGCGGGGCGAATGGTTCCGGATGAGACCCTGCTGCGAATGGCCGAACTGTTCAAGGCCATGGGCGAACCTGCCCGGGTGCGTATCCTGGAGGCCTTGAGCATTTCCGATTTGTGCGTTTGCGACTTGGCCGAACTGCTGTCCATGAGTTCATCGGCGGTATCACACCAACTGCGCGTGCTCCGCGCGGCCCGCATCGTCAAATATCGCAAGGACGGCAAGAACGTGATCTACAGCCTGGACGACGCGCACATCGTGGGCTTGCTCAAGCAGGCCGAGGAGCATGTGGCGGAATAGCGGGTTGAATTGATGGTCCAGCCTTTGAAGAGAGGGTAACTTTTCTCTTGAACATCTGAACATATTGTCATATGTTCACCTCAAGCGCTTTTGGAGGTGAACATGGACTGGGTGTTGCAAGTGGTGCAGGCCGGATGGAACGTGCTCGTGGCCTCGGCACCATATATGCTTTTAGGTTTTTTCTTCGCAGGGTTGCTCAAGGCTTTTTTGCCGGACGATCTGGTGGCCAGGCATCTGGGCACTTCGTCGTTCCGTGGTCTGATCAAGGCCGCCGCTGTGGGCGTGCCCATCCCGCTGTGCAGCTGCGGTGTGTTGCCCACTGCCGCGGGCCTGCGTCGTCAGGGTGCTGCCAAGGGGCCTACTGCGGCCTTTCTGATCTCCACGCCCGAGACGGGTGTGGATTCCATGGCCGTAACCTGGGCCTTGCTGGACCCCTTCATGACCGTTGTCCGACCGCTGTCCGCCTTTTTTACGGCTCTGGTCACCGGGGTCATGGTCCAATCCTTGGATCGGAGCAAAGAACCGCCAGCTCTACCTCCTTCCAAATCTCAATTCTCTCCTTCCCCCAGTCCATCCCCTTCCAAGTCCTCGTGCTTGACCGGCTCAGGATGCGGTTGCATTCCAGTGCAGCCTCAAGGCCGAACTCCGGATCAGCCTCCGGCTGAAACCTCGGCTTTGCTCCGCCTGCGTGCGGGCATGGCCTTTGCCTTCGGCGACCTGTTCCGGGATATCGCTCCTTGGTTCTTGTTGGGCGTGCTTGTGGCCGGAGGGATTTCCGTGTGGCTCACACCGGAGATGTTCTCCAGGTGGCTGGGAAATCCCGTGCTGGCCATGGTGGCCATGCTGGTGATTTCCGTGCCGCTGTATGTCTGCGCCACTGCTTCCACGCCCATTGCCGCGGCCTTGGTGCTCAAGGGCCTGAACCCGGGAGCGGCCCTGGTCTTTCTGCTGGCCGGCCCGGCGGTCAATGCCGCGGCCTTGACCGTCATCACCAAAATCCTGGGCCGACGGGCCACGGTGGTCTACGTTGCCGGGATCGTGATCTGCACCCTGGCCCTGGGTCTGATGGTGGACTGGGTTTACGGACAGGCGGATTTTATGGCTGGTGTGTTGGGGAATTGGCGCATCGGCGCGGACGAAGAGGAAGGGCGGTTCCTCGGTGTGGTTGCCGCCACGGTTCTCCTGGCTCTTGTCGGCTGGAAATGGGGGGCAGCCGTGTTTCCCCTCGCGGTACGTGTTGATCGTGCGGCTTGAACCCGGCAAGGCGATCAGGTTTCAGCCAGGAACTGCCTGGCCCATTGGGCGGATGCGTTCAGGCTCTTGGCCGTGTGCTCGGACGTGAGGTTCAGGCTGCTTGATCAACATTGGCTGACGTTTTGCCGCGATTTCCATCACGCGTCCATGAAATAGCGGGTCTGTTCAATATACTCGCTGATCCGCCGCGACAGATCATCCCCGATATTATTGAATTTCAGTCCCAGCTCCACCTTTGTTCCATTCTTGTGCACCCGTTTGATTTTGCCTGGAACCTCCGCTTGCGGATCGCCAAAAAGCAGGGGGCATCGAAAATGGATGACATCGTCAATTGAAAAATCCCCCGGCTGATCGTCCTTGATCGGAATGACGATACTGCCACCGGACTTGCTGATATCCGACAACGCTCCAGACTGTTCCCTGCCATTGAGAACCACTGTGACTGGAAAAAGGCAGACCAAACGGTTGTCCTTGCGCAGATTATAGCTTTCGATGGTATTCGGATATTCCAGAAACAAGAGGGGGATCGGCGTGAACGTGACGTGAGCCACGGTGGTGCTGAAGCCGAGTACGGTTCCCTGCCTGATGAAGCGGACCGTGACCGAATTTCCCCTGTACAGGTTTTCCAGGAGAGTGGAGCGGTTCACATCAGGCACAAGGGGAACCATGGTGATCACAACGCGTTTTTTGACATAACCAACGAAAAATGAATGGAGTTTGTCCGGTATACCGGTCAGATCCATCATGAGTTTTCCGCCGACTTCAATCTCTAGCATAAGGTTCCTCTTCCGCTCAGGTTGATTCCAGGTTCGGTTGCGTTCCCGCGACGGAGTGCGGCGTTTGCCGACAGTGATCTAAAAATTGATGAGCCTGCTTAAAGTCAGGATTGATCCGCAGTGCGCCCTCCAGGTGCTGAATACATGCGGCCTGGTCACCCATCTCGAAGAAAACCCGAGCGATGTTGAAGTACAGGTGCTCATCCTGGCTGCTGATCTGCAATGCTTTGGAATAATATCCGACGGCTTCCGAAAAAAAGCCGCTCTTGCGCAAGCTCATTCCAAACTCGTTGAACCGATGGCGTTCTGCCTCGACAAATACCTGGTCAATCCCCATGATCCGTTGCAAGGCCTGTTTTAATTTTCTGAAATCCTTTTTGCGACACGCGATGTCCCCAAGTCGGAGGTTGGCTTGAGGATTGTCCTCGTCAATGTACAGGGCCTTGGCAAATTCGGACTCCGCGGCATCCAGTTGATCCATCTGTAAAAGTTCCTCGCCCCGGTCCATCTTGCGACGCAGGGTTTGCAACGCTGGCACGGTCCGACGTTCATAATAGTCGATCTCCGGAACATACTCCGTCATGAACGCCCTTTTGGAAACGGTCGATGTGACTCCTGAAGGAACGTGATTCTGGTTCAGGGGTTGGACTTCATAGTTGTCGTCATCCATCCGGCGCACAAACCAGTAAGTCTTCTGCTCCGCGGTCCGCCTGGTATCCCCGAAGCCGCTTCCAAGTTGCTTCTTCTTGGAATAAATGCCTAGTATCATGATCCTCTCTCATTCATCAGGTTACGTGTTGGTAACTGCTTAACTCATCCGAGAAAAAGTGGTCTGGCTACCCGCTCCCCGTCTGCACGAGGACAGGCACGGGCATGACTGACTCGGAGAAGGTATTGAAAAAGACGTCATTCCCGTGAAGGCGGGAATTCAGCGCCGGAATGAGGCTCTACCCAGGATGTCCTGAGTCGTACCAAACAACCAGCGCTTTGTAACTACTCAGCACATTTTCACGACAAGACATTTAGTGTTCGGGCTTGTCTCGATTTTTCAGCCTCGCAACACCTTCGCCGGCTTCGTAACATCGAACCATTGCCCGAATAAACAACATTTGGCACTTCAGGCGTCCGGCAATGGTTCAATGAACGAATCCTGGCTCAGTCAGACAGGCGAGGCTGAAAAATCGAGACAAGCCCGAACGCAGGTGAGTAGTTACAGCGCTTTTTCCATTTTTCGCTGCAGCTCCTTGAGTAAGGCCTCCAGCTTGCTTTCGTCCCTGTTTCGAGCCGTTCGGTTTCTGCTTTTCCGCCGCGGCGGCCATGGCTGGACAGCTGGCGTTGCAAGCAGTTCCCTTGATGCTATGAGCCTCCGAAGAGAGAGCTTTGAGATTCCTTGTCCCACGGGCTTTGTCAAGGGCCTCGAGGCTCGACGGCAGGCTGGAGGCTGCGCCACGCTCCAGGGCGTCATGTTTTCCGGTAGTCACAAGAGATTCCGGTTTGTCCCAGGACGACCAGGACATGATTCAGGCCTCGGCGGTCCATGGAGGTCTACGCCGTGCTTGAAGCCATTCGGGCTGATTATCCCTTGGAATTAGCAGCATTCCAGGTCGACTACACCCGCTACTTCGCCAAATTGGTCTCCATCAGCTCCCTGTTTCTGGAAAACCGTCTCGCCCGTCTCGCGGAGATGGCCCTTCTGGCGCTCAACGCGGCCATCGAAGCAGCCAGGACTGGAGACGCCGGACGCGGATTCGCCGTGGTGGCTGATGAAGTGCGCAAACTGGGGGAAAAATCCAGCAAATCCGAGAGAAGACGGGTAAACCGGCCCGACGCTTTCAAGGTCATATCTATGTACTGCGTTTGCTCCGCATCCAGCGGGGAGTCCTGCAAAAGTTGGAGCATGCCCATTATCCCGTTGAAGGGAGTACGCAGTTCATGACTCATATTGGCCAGGAACTCGCTCTTGGTCTTGTTGGCGGCTTCGGCCGCCTCCTTGGCCCGGGTCAGCTCGATGGTCCGTTCCCTCATTCGACCGTCAACGAAGGCCAGAGCGTAAGGCCGGTTCTCGTTCTTGGCCCGGCGGAGCATTTTGGCCGATCCTGACGAGCATCGCCCGGAGCAGGAGAAGGTTCTGGGGCTCGTCGTCCACGATCAGAATTTTGGCGATGGTCATTACTGCTTTCCTTGATTTTCACGATATCAGTTGGCCAAGTTGCGGCGGGCGGTCGTCATTCCGGCTCCAGCCGTCCTATCCGGGATAACGTTTCGGTGCGGCAGAGGTGTACGCTGTCTGCCCCTAGGCCAGTTCCCGGC
>SKYX01000300.1 GCA_007127655.1 Desulfonatronum sp. | reverse complement strand
TCCAGGGGCTTGCCGGTCTTGAAAACCTGTCTGTGGTACAGGTGGTAGGCATCCTGGTCGGCCTTGTGAAGAAATCGGACCAACGGCTGCGTGACCAGGGCGTCCCGATCCGTGCCCAGCAGAGCGGCCGCGGCAAGGTTGGCCTCCAGGATCAGGCCCGGCTTGGAGATGGTGACATAGCCTACGGGGGCCAGATTGTAGAGGCCGTAGTAGCGGGCCTTGACGGCCTCCAGCTCGTCATGGGCCGTGCGCAGCTCCTCGTTCTGCAGCTCCAGCTCAATCTGATGCACCCGCAGTTCGTGGAGAGTCCGGCAGACGTCGTCGGTGGACAACGCGGCGGCCAGCTCCAAGTTTTCCATCTCCAGCTTGATCCGCTGCACATGCTGTTCGCGAAGGTATTCTTCGACCGACAAGGCACCTTGGTCGTCAGGCGGCGACGGCGAAGCCTGCTTGCGCAAAATCGCTTCGGCCTTTTGGCGCATTTTCTCGGCGTGCCCGGGGTGGTCAGATATGTTTTTCATTTGTCACCATCGGTCCAACACCCGCAATTCGCAGACCCGCCGAAAATGATAACCGTAGATGGCCAGGGTCACGGCCAGGGGCAGGGATCGTGGTCGCCGGAGCAGGGTCCAGAAGAACAGTTTCCAGTAGTGGAACCGTTCCTGACCCAGGATGCCGAGGCGGATGACGGACCGGGACAAGGCCAGCAGGCTTTCGGAGAGACCCCGGATTTGCCATGGTTTCTTGGTGCTCGGCAGGTTGTACTCCCGCAAAAAGGTGATCACCCGCTGATAGTACGCCTCGGGCGAGTAGATGTTTTTCAGGATGTCCTTGTACCCGTCGCGCAGCAACTCCAGGGTCATGGCCGGCAGGATGTTCGTCGTTCCGTCCACGTTGTCGCCGGAAATGCCTTCCCGCAGCCGCCCGGCCTGCTTGAGCCTGCTGTAAAGCCTGGTGCCGGGAGGGGCCTGGAGCAGGCCGACCATGGCGGTTGTGATGCCGCTTTGCTGGATAAACTCCACCAAACGGGTGAAAACAGCCGGTTCGTCGTTGTCAAAGCCGACAATGAACCCTCCCTGGACCTGGATCCCGAACCGCTGGATCCGCTTCACGTCCCGGATCAGATCGCGACGAATGTTCTGCCCTTTGCCGCACTCGGCCAGACTGGCCTCGTTGGGCGTTTCAATGCCGATGAACACGGTATCGAACCCCGCCTCGACCATCATGGCCAGCAGCTCTTCGTCGTCAGCCAAGTTAATGGACGCCTCGGTACCGAAGGGCATACCTTTTTTGTCTTTTCGCCAGTTGACCAGGGCGGGCAGCAGCTCGGTTTTCAGGCGCCGCTTATTCCCGATCAGGTTGTCGTCCACGAAAAATATCCCGCCCCGCCAGCCGTTGGCATAGAGACTGTCCAGCTCGGCGATCATCTGGGGGGCGCTCTTGTTGCGCGGCGTGCGGCCCAGCAGGGCCGTGATGTTGCAGAAGTCGCAACTGAAGGGACACCCCCGGGAGTACTGGACGCTCATGCTCGCGTACTGTTTCAACTCCAGAAGGTCCCACCGCGGAATGGGCGTTTGTTCGATATCCGCGAACGCATCCGAGGTGTAGACCCGCCTGGCTTGTCCCTGGGCCAGGTCACGCAGAAATTCGGGCAGGGTCAGCTCGGCCTCGTTGAGCACAAAGTGATCCACCTCGGGAAACTGTTCATGCTCCACCGTGAACAACGGCCCGCCGGCCACGACCAACAAGCCGGCGTCCCTGCACACCTTGATCGCCCTGCGCGATGATTCCCGCTGCACGGTCATGGCGCTAATCAAGGCGTAATCGGCCCAGAGCAGATCATCCAGGGACAATTCCCGGATATTCAAATCCACCAGGCGCAGGTCCCAGTTTTCCGGAAGCATGGCCGCGATGGTCACAAGTCCCAATGGCGGCGAAGAAACTTTTTTGTCGATGAACTTCAAAGCATGCTTGAAGCTCCAGAACGTGTCCGGGATCTCGGGATAGACCAGCAGGACATTCATGATGGGCGGTGATGCTGGGAAAGTCATGTACCCTCCTTGCGGGACTCAAGTCCTCCTGGAACCGACCAGCAGGATCACGCCGCCGATGACGATGGCCCCCACGCCGGCCCAGATCGGGACTCCGACCGTTTTGTTGTCCTGCACCGACAATTCAAAGGGCCCCACCTGGGCCTGATGGGTTTGCCTGGTGTAGGTGAATCCGCCATAAGCCAGGCCCAGGGCGCGGACAATGATCAAGGCGAGTGCCGCGAACCGGATTGCATTCATTTTCCGCTCTCCTCCGTGAAATCATGAAAACACGGGAACGAGTCAGGACTCGCTCCCGCGTGGCGTTCGCGCTACTCTCCCACGGCTCTTTTCACATCGCCGACTTTTTCCTGCACAACTCCCCCGAGTTTTTCGACTTTTCCCTCGGCTTCCATATCGGGATTGCCGACCGCCTTCCCGACAACTTCTTTGGCCTTTCCTTTGGCCTGATGCATCTTGCCTTCCGTCTCATCCCTCGTGCTTGATTTCATGATGGTAGCTCATCTTTGGTTGAAAATTGACGTGCTCAAAAAACAGTGTGATCGCTCGAAATGCACGATTCTCAAAGACTCTTTTCATCGTATCAGCCCGAGAATGCCGAATATGATCAAATAAAATGCTACGATATAGTTCAATAATCTCGGAAAAATGAGAATCAGGATTCCCGCGATGAGCGAAACAACAGGTTCAGGCGCAATATTAATTTGCATATTTTTCTATCTCCCTTGGAATTCGTTGGCACGATGAGCATGCTTTGCCGTGTTTTCGGTTCATCTCAAATTCGTCCCATTAGCATCAGAATGACCAAGATCAACAGGATCAACCCTATTCCGCCACTGGGATAAGGCCCCCAGGCCCTACTGTGCTTCCAGGTTGGCAAAGCGCCGATCAGTACAAGGATCAGGATGACGACCAGGATGGTTCCCATGGCATTTTTCTCCTATCGCTAGCGTAAAAAAATTGGTTCGTTTTCTTGTTCTTTTGATTTCTAACTGGTCACAAGCCCCTTCGTCCCTGGAGAACCTGGATCAGTACGACAATGATGGCGATAACCAGCAGAATATGTATAATGCCGCCCATGGTGTACCCGCTCATCAACCCCAGCAACCACATGACTAAAAGAATGACAAATATTGTCCACAGCATGTTACCTCCTACTCGGTACGATCCATTTCCATTAATTGGGACTATTTTTTCTTCATGGACTCACCGCAACAAACCAGATCGCCGTCGCCGGCTTCCAATACTTGTACGACATTTCCACATGCTTCACACTTGTATACTTCATTTACATTAGTCATGAATTGCCTCCATCCTGTCATTGTCCACAGCATATTACATCCTATTCGGCGCTATTCATTGCCATTGAGTAGGTTTACTGCTTCTTCATGGACTCACCACAACAAACCAGATCGCCGTCGCCGGCTTCCAATACTTGTACGACATTTCCACATGCTTCACACTTATATACTTCTTTGACCTTAGCCATGACTTGCCTCCATCCGATTACAATGTTGACTCATTACCCAAAACTTCCATGCTCCATGAGCACGCACCTCTCGGCGATGAAATTGTACCCCTTCATATGAGATATTGATACGTTCTCTGATCCATGTCTGTAGGGGAATCGCACATTAGCGCGGGAGAAAATCCCAAGAGGCGGGGATATTTCCCGAGTGCACGTGGGCATGGGGGCATTACGGGGGGGCGGATGAAGTTGCCGCTGTGTCAACGGCACCCCCAAAAGATCGTTTTTTAGCGCACGCCTTTCATGTCCGGCGTGAATATCTGATAGTTGTTACGCCCTTTGTGCTTGGCAAAATACATGGCAGTGTCGGCATTGCGGATAATTGTTTCCTTATCCGTGCCGTGGTCCGGATAGAGGCTGATACCGATGCTCAAGGTGACGTGGAGACTATGGGCGCCGATACGATGCGGTTCGACCATGGCCGCGATCAACTTTTGAGCGGCAAGGACAGCGCCATGCTCGCCTTCGACATCGGTCAACAGCACCACAAATTCGTCGCCACCCTGGCGGCTGACCGTATCCGAAAAACGAACGCAGGCCTGCAGACGCTTTGCAATGGACTGAAGCAATTGGTCACCTGCGGCATGCCCGAGCGAGTCATTGATGTCCTTGAAATTGTCGATGTCCAGATACAGCAGGGCGACCTGATTGCCGTGACGCTGTGCAAGGGCGATCGACCGTTCCAGCCGATCGTCCATCAACGCACGGTTCGGCAAGCCCGTAAGATAATCGTGCTCGGCCAAATGGGACATTTTCGCGGCGATCTGTTCAGCGGTTTCAGCCTGCGTCTGGGCACGAATCGTCGCCACGACAAGCTGTTCGTTGACGTCACGCAGCAGCGCCTCGGAATGCCCGCCTGGCTCTGCCGAGATGTCCTGTTCATGAAGCTCGATGTCTTTGTTCCGCCGGCCCGTGTCACCTCCGCGCCGATCCGCGACACCTCCGCGCCGATCCGCAACACCTCTGCGCCGGCCCGTGACACCCCTGCGCCGATCAGGACCAGAAAAACTGTGGCATTTACCATTGGCCTGTTTATCGTCGGGATTTGCCTGCCCGACAAAGTCACGCTCAATCACCGAACCCGAGGGTGAGGTGTTTTCGGTTTCCTCAAACAGACTCTCCGGAGCGTTTTTCCGATGCGGACGATTCTGCATGCGGATCACCGTTTACCTTGATCGCCCTGACCAGGCGTTTTTGTTCGCGTCGGCTGCCCGCCCAGAATTCCCTCGTAGTCGATCACCGGGTCGCCGATGACAATGCCCTCATCGGTTATCTCGTACCGCCTGATCTCTTTGTCGTGGGCGCTGGCTCGCAACTTGACCACCGCCATGACCCGCTGCAAAGTGCTCCGCACTTCAATGTAGCGCTGGACAATGATCGCGTCGGTGAGAAACGCCGCCCCGTAGGGGCTGAACCGCAGATCAATATAGCGATCCTCGAGTTCTGACGTCATCAGCACCGTTACCCCGAGCCCGGACAGCACGGCGAACATCCGAAAAAGAGACTCGCGAAAATCCTCGCGAAAAGTCGGCGCCACGGCCAGCTCGAAGCCGGACAGCGAGTCGATCACCACGCGCGTGGCCTTCATTCGTTGAATGACTTCAGTCAGACGATGAACGATCTCGTCGATGGACAGGTCCAGGGGACGGGTATTGATCAGGCCGATTTGTCCGTTACGGATCATATCGTTGAGCGCGCGCATCCAGGATTGACTCGGCGTTTGCTCAAAAGCAACGATCACGCCCGGTTCGCCCCGACGGACTCCTTCGGCAAGGAAGGCGTCCGCCAGAATGGTCTTGCCCGACCCGGACGGTCCGGCCACCAGCAGTGAATATCCCGACGGCAAACCGCCGCCCAGCATTTCGTCCAGGCGCGGCACGCCTGTGGCCAGCCTCGCCCGACCGCGTAGCTCCTCGGGGGCCGACGGGGCGTCTGCGATGCCTTCGAGAACCAGCGCGGTCGGGTAGACGACGATCCCAGCGCTGGTGATACTGAAAGTATGCATCCCCGGTCGGATCGCCTGGCCCCGCATTTTCAGAACACGTATTTTGCGGACCATGGAATTCCTATGGACGCTTTGACGCAGCGAGAGCAGGCCATCAGCCACCGTGAAGACCGGATGATGGACGCTCTCCGACCAGTATTCCCCGATCAGAAAGGAGGTGGTCTGCCAGCAGCCCAGCTGAATTCCGAGCTGCTGGACGAACTGTTGCAGGCTGATGGTAGTATTCGGAAGATGTTGCGCCTCATACATGACCGAGCGGAAGGAATCGACGAAGACCAGCCCCGGTGATGACGCCTGGACTTCTCGCGCGATGCGCTCCAGCACACGGGCGTAGTCGCCGGTTGCAATGTCCTCGCTCAAGCTGACGAAACGAATCGCCTCGTTGATCTTGTCCGGGTTGAAGAACGAAAACTGCTGCTGATAGCGGAGCATCTTCAGCGGCGGTTCACCGAGCACACTGAAAAACAGAGCGGGATGCTCCCGGGTTGCCAGGGAGAACATGATCTGGTGCGCCAGTGTCGTTTTGCCGGACCCTGGAGGCCCAATAATGATGTTCAAGGAATATTCCGGCAAACCTCCGCCCAGGATCGCATCAAGTCCAGGCACGCCCGTGGATAGTTGACGGATGGCTGATATAGTGCTCACTGTAGCCTCTCCTGCTCAGACGCCGACGGAGGAAATGCCCACAACGGGCCCAACAACCGGTCGACCAATGACTCTCCAATCATGCTCGACAACAGAACGACAAAGTGCGCAAACAGAGTGTGGCTTGCCTCCGCGGCGACATCCGGGTCGCGGCCCGCAATGCATGCCTTGAGGCCTGAAAGCATGGTGGCACTGTCAACATTATCCCACACATTTGTCAGCCATGGGTAGGCGGCACTTGTCAGGTACAACGAGCGGCCCAAGAGGGCGTTGACCCCCTGGTCGCCGATCACCGGCGAGAGCCTGGCGGACACCTGATGCCAGGTCTTGAGTGTGGCTTCGGCGATCGCACCGGCATTGGCCGGGGCATTTCCGACATTGTTCAACGGCGTGTAACGTACGGTTTCCAGATACATGTTATCCTCTGTTCTTGGCATTGAAACGTTACCTCCAGTGCGGCGTTGACTTGAACCCCGGGCAAACGCTCCGAGATTTTTTTGTCCAATTGCTGCAACGATTCAGTACATCCGAATGAGAACCTCAATCCGGCGCTGGATTCCCGCCTTCGCGGAAATGACTGACTCTGAGACGGAATTGAAAAAAGGCGTCATTCCCGCGAATGCAGGAATCCAGGCAACTATTCTCGGAAGAGCTGAGTAGTTACCAATTGCTCAGCGTATTCTCATTGCAAGGCACGAACCCGGCTTGTCTCGATTTTTGGGCCTGGTTTGTCAGAAATTCCGCTTCCCCGGATGAACCATTTCTTAACGGCCCGCACCAAAAATCGTTGCCTCGCCGGCGAGATCATCGTCCCATTAAAAAACGCAACTCCTTATCCGTCAGGGAATATTTGGTTGATTTCTCTCCCTGATAGGTTCCTCTCCGGTCGTCGCTGTTCCGGCGCTCCCAAGAATCTCGTGGCGATGATCCATCCTGTTGTGAGAATAATTCTCCATCATTCATTCGAGACACAGTCCTTTGAGACGTCCCGTGATTTACAAGCATACGTCTTTCACCTTTAAACCGCCTGTCCAGGCCGCTTCTTCGGTCGGACTGCTCCCTTCGATCCGCGCCCTGTCTTCGGCGTCCCCCATCTGTCCTGTTGTTCTTTCGTGGTTCCATGTTCACCCCTTGTCATCCTTTCGTTTACAGGAGACATAATTTCGTAACTATTCAGAACATCTAGGCATCCTGGGTTACGCCATATCAGTCCGTTGAAAAACTTTTAATTCTCGGATTAGCTTAGCAGTAACGCAATTGTTCAGATTGTCCAGTGAAGCCAAGCTTGATCATCGTCCGGGGAGTTCTTTCTTCGGGTTGCTACCGATACCGACTCAATTCCTTTTCCAATG
>SKYX01000010.1 GCA_007127655.1 Desulfonatronum sp. | reverse complement strand
TTCGGATGCGGACCAGAAAGAGCATGGGGAATCTGCATGTGCGTTTGGAGGGCGTTTTGGATCCCAATTCAGCGACCTCTCTCGCTCTCGTCTTGCGCGAGGAAGCCGCGGCCTGCCGGAAGTTTTTCATCAACACTGAAGGTCTGGAGCGTGTGGAACCCCTGGGAGCGTCCACGTTGCGAACGTTCATGAGGGAATTCGAGCAGCATTCCGCAGAGGACGTAGGTAGGCAGATCTATTTCAAGGGAAAGAACGGCGCTCAGGTTGCCATGGAAGGTCAACGGGTGCTCCAGACCAAGCCGGCCTCCGGGTGCAAGTGCTCCGGAAAGTGCAAGGTCTGCAAGTGCGCCCAGCGGATGGAAGGGAGTCCTCACCGATCCTCGTGTCACGGATGACGTTCGGATGTATTTGAGTGGGTGAGGATATTTTATCGGTTGCAAACGATATCGAGTTTCAATTGCATTTTCAACTATATTGGAGACTGTCATATGTGCGCAACCTTGATCGGCGGCATGGACCGCCTGAAGCCGAATTATTTGCAGACCGCGAAAAAGGCGGGAATCAGTCTAAAAATTTTTACCGGCAAGGAAAATTCCATTTCCTCCTCTCTGGGGGACAGTGAAATGATCATCATCTTTACCAACAAAGTCTCCCATCAGGCCCGCAATGAGGCCATGCAGGTGGCCAAGACCCGGAACATTCCCGTGCACATGCTGCACTCCTGCGGTGTTTCCAGTCTGAAGAAATGTTTGCAGGGCACGGCGTAAGCACGGCAAGATCCATTATTCAAGGAGAATGCATCATGAGCAAGGTTTTGATCGTTTACGGCTCCACCACCGGGAATACCGAGCATGTGGCCGAGGTAATCGGGGAGGTGCTCCGGAAGTCAGGCAAGGAGGTCGAGGTCAAAAACGTTACGGATACCAAAGTCGAGGAACTGGGAAGCGAGTACGACCTGACCTTGATGGGCGTGTCCACCTGGGGGGACGAGGAGATCGAGTTTCAGGAGGATTTCGACTCGTTCTACCAGGACATGGACGACGCCAAGCTGGAGGGGAGGAAGGTCGGGTTGTTCGGTTGCGGGGACTCCAGCTACGAACATTTCTGCGGGGCCGTTGTGCTGTTGCGGCAAAAGGTGGAAGGTCTCTCCGCGGATCTGGTCAATGAGCCTCTGCTCATTGACGGCGACCCGTCCGTGGTCCGATCCGAGATTGAAGAATGGGCGGAGGAAGTCGCGAGGGCGGCGTGAAGAGAGAGGGTTGGGGATGAGACCTGAGGAGGGTTTCCTCGTTCTTTGTTCGTTGTTCTTCGTTGGAGCGACGCGGGAGAGAGGGGGCTTTATGTCCCTTTTTTTCTGAGACCGAAAGGCAAGCCGACAGAGAGCAAAGGGCGGACAGCCATGAACAATGAGCAACGAACGAAGAACAAAGAAACATACGGAGAGCGCCATGATCGACCTGGATAAAGCACGTCAGGAATATGCGGAACGGCGACAGGAGCTGGTTCGGATGCGGGAGCGGTGGATTGAAGAGATTCGGGAATACTCGGAGTTTCTTCGGGGCAGGGCTGAAAAGGATGGAGGAGAGGAAGCCGGAGGATGATTTCAGCTCCTGGCTCAAGCCAGGAGCTTGTTGAGCAGTATCTTGATTTGTTGGATAGTATATGGCTTGGCTATCACTCCGACAAATCCGTATTCTTGAAAAGTCGCCATCACCGGGTCGCTGGAGTAGCCGCTGGAGGCCACGACCTTGGCGGCGGGGTCGAGTTTGAGGATTTCCCGGACCGCCTCCTTGCCGCCCATGCCTCCGGGGATGGTCAGGTCCATGATCACGACGTCGAAGGGAAGCCCGTCAGCCATGGCCTGTTTGTACCGGGCCACGGCTTCCTCGCCGTTCTGGACCGCAACGGCCGCATGGCCCAAGTGTTCCATCAGATCCACGCTGATGTCCAGGATCATCACCTCGTCGTCCATCACCAATATGCGTCCACCCGGGCGATCCGGTTCGTCCTCTTCGGCGTCGCGGTGTTTCGGTGAGGCGGTGGGAACGGCGGGCAGATAAACATGGAACGTCGTGCCTTGTCCGGGCAGGGATTCCACCGTGATGATGCCGCCGTGCCGCTTGATGATGGAATAGCTTGACGCCAGGCCGAGTCCCGAACCGTGGGCCTTGGTGGTGAAGTATGGATCGAAGATCTTGACGAGGTGTTCCGAGGAGATGCCGTGTCCCTGGTCGCTCACGGAAATCCGCGTGAACGGTCCGGAATCGAGGATGTTCTGCGGGATTTTTGCTTCCTCGATGTTGGCTCCGGTCACGATGACCTGGCCGCCTTGGGGCATGGAATGGTGGGCATTAAGCGCCAGGTTGTGGACAACCCGGCTGATTTGATCCGGATCGGCGTGGACGGACCAGAGATCGTCGGGAAGTTCAAAAACGCATTTGGCGTTGGTTCCACGCAGGGCGAATTCCGCCGATTCTCGCGCCAGTTCGCCCAGGTGCAGGATTTCCCGGATGGGGGTTCCGCCCTTGGCAAAGGTCAGCATCTGCTGGGTCAGGCCCTTTCCTCGGTAGGTGGCGTTTTCGGCCTCACGGAGTTTGTGTTCGGCCTTGTCCGGTTCGGTCAGTGACAGCCGGGCCGAGGTGATGTTCCCCAGGATCGCGGTCAGGGTGTTGTTGAAGTCGTGGGCGATGCCTCCGGCCAGGACTCCCAGGGACTCCAGCTTTTCGGCCTTGAGGGCTTCGTCCAGAAGGCTTTGTTTCTCGGTTTCATCCCGGAAGGCCAGTACTACACCGATCACCCGACTTTCCTTGTCTCTGATCGGAGCCGCGTTGGACGCGACAAGCCGGTGCTTTCCGTCCCTGGAAACAAGGCGACCAGTGCCGCCCAACTGGAGCACGATTCCTTTTTCCAAGACTCGGTGAACCAGAACTTCGACCTGTCCGAAACGATCATCCCGCACCTGAAGCACTTCGGACAAGAGCCTCCCTTGGGCCTCGTCCTGGGACCAGCCGGTCAGTTCCTCGGCTGCCCTGTTCAGAAACAGCACCTTCCCTTCAGTATCCGCCGCGATAACACCGTCGCCTATGGATCGCAGCGTCACGGCCAATCGCTCCGAGGCCAACTCCGCCGCCTCGGCCAAACGTTGCGCCTCCACCCTGCTGTTTTCGGCCTGGGCCAGGGCGCTTTTCAGATTGGCGACCATTTTGGTGATGGCTTGCATCAACCGCTTCGCTTCACCGTAAAATCGCCCGGTGACTCCGGCGTTGAGGTCTCCGGCGGAGACTTTGTCAGCGTAGTCGGCCAGAATGCGAAGGGACTTGGTAAAGGCGATGGAGGCGAGCAAGGCGGTGGGCAGAACAAGAAGTAGGATGACCAGCGAAAATGTGACCACCTCCACGCGCAAAATGTGCATTTCGGTCTCAATGTCGTCCATGTACAGGCCGGTACCCAAAATCCAGTCCCAGGGCTCGAAAAGCAGTAAATACGATTCCTTTGGATACCTCTCCTCGTTTATGCTCGATTGATGCGGCTTGGGCCAGTTATAGGCCACGAAGCCATCTCCAGTCGTTTGGACGACCTCGGAAAAAATCAACAGCAAATTGGTCATGGTTCCCGGAAACACCTTCACCGGGCCTTGAAAGCCATACTCCATGCGCATGACTTCCGCGTTCAGGGGAGTGTCCTGATCCGTACCGTCCAGGGCCGGGATGGTTGGATGTATCAGCAGGCGCGATATGGATGCGGCGTTGTCGCTGATCCAGAGATAATCACCCTGACCGTAGCGCATGTGCTTGATCCGTTTCTTGGCTCGCTCCTGGGCGTCTTCCAGTGTCAGTTCGCCGTCACGCACTCGCTGCACGTACTCGTCAAGCAGGGAGTGGGCCGAGTGCGCGACATGCATCAGCGCTTCCTTTCTGCCGTGCAGCAGTCGTTCTTGCATCAAGGGCAGGAAATAGAACAGAATCATCCCGGAAAAAACCAGGACGAGCGCCAGAATCAGCCCGAAGGTTTTGGCGGGGATGGACAGGTTCAGGAGTTTGTTGAGCATTGATTGTCTTTAATAGAACTTGGCCTAGGTCTGATTCAGTTCCGTCACGCCCATGAGCACGTCCAGGGTGCCATCGTACTTGCCTTCGTCCCTGAACAACGGGGAGGGCATAACCCAGATGCTGGCCATTACGTTGGGAGGTGACAGCCGGAAAGCGCTCATCACACTCGATTCCGTTTTTTTTGTAACATCTCAGCGCATCCGAGAAAAAGTGGTCTGGATACTCGCCTTCGCGAGTATGACGAACTCGGAGACGGCATTGATAAACACGACATTCCCGCGAAGGCGGGAATCCAGCACCGGAATGAGCCTCTACCCAGAATGTACATGTACTGAGTACTTACGTTTTTTCCATAATTAGCAGAATTTCCTCTGATGTCCATCATTAAAAGGGAATGGAGGAGAGGGGGGCGTTGAACTGAGGGAAGGAGAGAGAGGGCTGAGACTTGAGGCCTGGGGGGGGAGAAGAGGGCGGAAGGGATGAAACCTGAGACCTGAAAAGATAGGGTTGAAGGAATGGAGCAGAGGCGTGCGTGAGAAGAAACCTCAGGTTTCAGCCCTCAGGTCTCATCCCTATTATTTATCACGGGTGCGGTAGCGGGGTTTGGAGGAGGGTGGCGGCGGGATTCGTGGTGGCTTCTTCCGAGGTTTGGTCGGTGGAGTCGGGGGCGGTGAGGAAGGAGGATTGCAGGCGGTGGTTGGTGACGGAGGGGAGGACGGCCTGGACGTGTTCGGGCAGGACCATGGTTTGGCCTTCCAGGAAGGCCCAGGCCTGGGCTCCGTGGAGCAGGGCGCGTCCGGCCCGGGGGGAGAGGCCGGTCTGGAAGATCGCGGATCGGCGCGAAGTCAAGAGCAGGGCCTGGACATAGTCCAGCAGGGCGTCGGAGACATGGATCTCCAGGACGGCTTGCTGCAGTTCCAGCAGTCGTTGAGGTCTGAGCATGGCCGGGGCTGCGCGCAAGGCTTCGCGGGTGTCGCCGATGCGCAGGAGTTCCCGCTCCGTGGCCGCGTCCGGGTAGCCCAGGCTGATGCGCATCAGGAAGCGGTCCAGTTGGGACTCGGGTAAGGGGTAGGTGCCGATCTGGTGCAGGGGGTTCTGGGTGGCGATGACGAAAAACGGACGGGGCAGGGTTCTGGTCCGGCCGTCCATGGTCACCTGGCCTTCTTCCATGGCTTCCAGGAGCGCGCTTTGGGTCTTGGGCGTGGCCCGGTTGATCTCATCAGCCAGGATAACCTGGGAAAAGATCGGCCCGGGGTGGAAGCTGAAGGTCTGGTCCTTGCGGTCGTAGACCGAGACGCCGAGGATGTCCGCGGGCAGGAGGTCGCTGGTGAATTGGATGCGTTGCATGTTCAGTCCCAGGACACGGGCCATGGCCTCGGCCAGCGTAGTCTTGCCTACTCCGGGAATGTCCTCAATCAGCAAATGTCCCTTGGCCAGCAGACAGGCCAGGGCCAGCCGGACTTCATGCTCCTTGCCCAGCAGGTGGCGGCTGATGCCCGTCAGGACGGGCTGAAGTTCGTGGTGCAATCGTTCTCCCATGTTGTTATCGAATACGTCCGACTGATGTCGTGGTGTGGGATGGTGTGTTATGAACCGCCCGCTCCCGATGGTCGCTCAAGGTCGGAGAGCGCCAGGGAAAACATTTTTGGAAAGCAGGGAAAGAGTTGCTTGCCAAAACACTGCACTTTCCCGTTGGGAGGAATCAAGCATCGCCGTCAGGCGACGAGCCTTTTGTCTTCCGCATCTTTCCAGCGGAAGGCAAAATTACTTCTTGGCGGTCTCAGCGTCCTGAGCGAAGCGGGCGGTTAAAACGTCAAGGCGTGCTGTGGTCCATCCCCATGTCTCGTCTATATCGGCCAGCGGGCCGCGATGGGCATGCGCCAGCCGGAGCCGAAGGCCACGTCAGTGATCTTCAGTCCGGGCGCGGCCTGGCGGCGTTTGAACTCCGCGTTTTTGATCAGCCCGACCACCCGATGAACGTCCTCCGGGGCGAAGCCTTCGCGGATGATTTCCTCGCTGGAGCGGTGCAGTTGGACCACGCGTTCCAGGATGGCGTCCAGGACGTCGTATTCCGGCAGGCTGTCCTGGTCGGTCTGGTTCGGGCGGAGCTCGGCCGTGGGCGGACGGGTCAGGATGCGCTCCGGGATTATGGGGCCGCGACGGGCGTTCAGCCAGCGGGATGTGGCGTAGACCAGGGTCTTGGGCACGTCGGCGATGACCGCCAACCCTCCGGCCATGTCCCCGTACATGGTGCAGTAGCCCACGGCCAGCTCAGACTTGTTCCCCGTGGTCAGGAGCATGGCCCGGTATTTATTGGACAGGGCCATCAGCAGGTTGCCCCGGATCCGAGCCTGGATGTTCTCCTCGGTCACGTCCGATTCGTACCCGGCGAAGGCCTGGGTCAGGGTGGCGTCGAAGCCCCGCATCAGGTCCTCTATGGGCAGGGTGAGATGCTTCACGCCCAGGTTGGCGGCCAAGGTCACGGCGTCGTCGATGCTGGCCCGACTGGTGAAGGGTGAGGGCAGGAGGACGGCCAGGACGTTTTCCGGCCCCAGGGCCTCGGCGGCGATGGCCGCGGTCAGGGCCGAGTCGATCCCGCCGGACAGGCCCAGCAGGGCCTTGTTGAAGCCAATTTTATGAAGATAGTCCCGAACGCCCAGGACCAGGGCGTTCCAGATTTCCTCTTCCCGCGATCCGTCGCCGGTTGGCGCTCCCATGACCACAGACGCTGCATGTTCCAGGTCCGAGTCAACGGCAATTGTCAGGCAGTCGGCTCGTCGAGGCGAAGCATTGCCTGTCCATATTTCAATATCCACCACGACCAGGTCTTCGGCAAAGGCCGTGGCAGCTGCGATTTGCTTGCCTTTAGCGTCGAAGGCGCAGCTCCGTCCGTCGAAGATCAGGTCGTCATTGCCGCCCACCTGATTGACGTACGCCAGGGGCAGGCGGTGTTTTACGGCCATCTCCGCCAGCATGCGCAGCCGGAATTTGTGTTTGTCCAGGTGGAACGGAGACGCGGAAAGGTTGACGATGCAGTGGACGCATTGCTCGGCCAGCAACTGCACCGGATCCACCCTGTAGCGCCGGGACGTCCAGAAGTCCTTGTCGTTCCAGATGTCCTCACAAATGGTCACCCCGATCCGCCGGCCATCCAGCTCAAACCAGCCCGGGGCGTCAAACGGCTCGAAATAACGGTCCTCGTCAAAAACGTCGTACGTGGGCAGGAGGGTCTTGTGAAAGATGCCCTGGATTTCGCCGTGTCGCAATAGGGCCGCGCAGTTCCAGAGCGGGCGGCCCTGCCCGGAGGCGTTGGGCTCGGCCAGACCCACCAGCACCGGCGGAGCGTTGGCCAGGTCCCGACCCAGGGAGCGCAGCACGGTCCAACTGGCATCGATGAACCCCTTGTTCAGCAGGAGATCCCGGGGCGGGTAGCCCAGCAGTGACAGTTCCGAGGTGACGCACAGGGCCGCGTTTTGCCGGGCCGCGGCGCGGACAGCGTTGGCGATCTTGAGGGCGTTTCCTTCAAGATCGCCGACAGTGGAGTTGTTTTGGAGCAGGGCGATGCGCATGGGGG